>NZ_JBHJUK010000030.1:0-74193 GCF_042266225.1 Kitasatospora sp. NPDC056181 | reverse complement strand
TGAGGCCCGCCCGCCCGAATCGCACACACGTAAAGCGCCCGGCAGGGCATCAGCACTGCCGGGCGCTTTTGTTCGCACATTCGATCGCATCCGCACCACGGGGCGGACCCGTCGGCGATCGGCCCCTGTCGGCGGCCGATCGCACACATGCTCGCGGCATGACCTTCTTCGACCTCGAACAGCTGGTGAGGCGGGGCCCCGAATCCACGGGCCCCGCCTGATCTCAGCCCTTGACGCAGACGACCTGCTTCAGGTGCGCCACGATCTCGACGAGGTCCTTCTGCTGCTCGATGACCTTCTCGATGGACTTGTAGGCGCCCGGGATCTCGTCCACGACACCGCTGTCCTTGCGGCACTCCACGCCCCTGGTCTGCTCGGCCAGGTCACGCGTGGTGAAGCGCTTCTTCGCCGCGTTGCGGCTCATCTTGCGGCCGGCGCCGTGCGAGGCCGAGTTGAACGCCGCCTCGTTTCCGAGGCCGCGGACGATGTACGAACCCGTCCCCATCGAGCCGGGGATGATCCCGTAGTCGCCGGAACCGGCCCTGATCGCACCCTTGCGGGTCACGAGCAGGTCGACACCGTCGTACTGCTCCTCCGCCACGTAGTTGTGGTGGCAGCTGATCACCTCGTCGAAGGCGACCTTCGCCTTGGCGAACTCGCGACGGACGACGTCCTGGAAGAGCGCCATCATCAGGGCCCGGTTCTTCTTGGCGTACTCCTGTGCCCAGAAGAGGTCCTGCCGGTAGGCGGCCATCTGCGGGGTGTCCGCGATGAACACCGCGAGATCGTTGTCGACGAGCCCCTGGTTGTGCGGCAGCGAACGGGCCACGCCCATGTGATGCTCCGCCAGCTCCTTGCCGATGTTCCGTGAACCCGAGTGCAGCATCAGCCAGACGGCGCCGGTGTCATCAACACACAGTTCGATGAAGTGATTTCCTCCGCCAAGAGTCGCCATCTGCTGCGCCGCCCGCTCGCGCCGCCACTTCACCTCGTGCGCGACCCCGTCGAAGCGCCCCCAGAAGTCGTCCCACCCCGTCGTCGCGAAGCCGTGGAGCTTGCGCGGGTCGACCGGGTCGGTGTGGAGGCCGCGGCCGACCGGGATGGCCTGCTCGATCTTGGAGCGGAGGCGGGAGAGGTCGTCGGGGAGGTCCTTGGCGGTGAGGGACGTCTTCACCGCGCTCATTCCGCATCCGATGTCCACGCCGACCGCCGCCGGGCAGACGGCGCCGCGCATCGCGATAACGGAGCCGACCGTCGCGCCCTTGCCCAGGTGGACGTCGGGCATCACGGCGAGGCCGTGCAGCCAGGGCAGCGAGCTGATGTTGCGCAGCTGCTGCATGGCCTGGCCCTCGACGGTGGCCGGGTCGGTCCACATCCGGATCGGGACCCGGATGCCGGGTACCTCGGTGTACGACATGGTTGAACGACCTCCAAAGGTCGGTTGGTTCAAGCCTAGGTGGGTGCCGCGCGAAGGATCCCGGTGCGGCTCGGGGAAGATCAGGGGTGCGCGGTGCTCAGGCCGCGTAGGGGCATCGGGAGGACGGCCTTGGGGAGCGCTGTATGGTCGGCTCGACCCGCATGGTGACCGCCTCCTCTCCGTGTGTGTACCGGCTGCCGGGGGATATCTACCCATAGGGCGATCACGCCCCGCAAGGGATTTAAAACGCGGCGGGCCCGGCGGAGCGGAGTGCTCCACCGGGCCCTGCCCGTAAGGCGGTTCAGGCCTCCCGGGCCTGCCAGGCCTCTCGGACCTCTCGGACCTCCCGGACCTGTCAGACCTCTCGGCCGTATCAGGCGGTGATCACGGTGACCTCGCCGATGCCGAGCGCGCGCACGTCGTCGGCGAACGCGGCGGCGTCGCCGACCAGGACGGTGACCAGGCGGTCCGGCGGGAAGGCGGCGACCACGGCCTCGGTGGCGGCGGCCGTGGGGAGCACGGCGAGCTGCCGGTAGACCTCGGCCTGGTAGTCGTCGGGCAGGTGCTGCTCGACCTGGTCGGCCAGGGTGCCGGCGACCGAGCCCGCGGTCTCGTACTTCAGCGGGGCCACGCCGACCAGGAACTGCACGGCATCGTCGCGCTCGGCGTCGGTGAGGCCCTCGGCGGCGAGGGTGCGCAGGATGGTCCAGGTGTCGGCGAGCGCCGGGGCGGTGGAGGCGGTGTCCACCGAGCCGCTGATCGCGAGCAGCGCGCGGCCGGTGCCGTCGGCGGGGGAACGCAGCGGCTGGGCGAAGGCCCGGACGCCGTAGGTGTAGCCCTTCTCCTCCCGCAGGACGCGGTCGAGGCGGGAGGTGAGGGTGCCGCCGAGGCAGTAGGTGCCGAGGATCTGGGCGGCCCAGGCCGGGTCGTGCCGGTCGGGGCCGATGCGGCCGATGAGCAGCTGGGTCTGGACGGAGCCGGGACGGTCGACGATGACGACGCGGCCGGTGTCGTCGGCGGTGACGGGGGCGTGCGTGCTCGCCGCCGCGTCGGTGCCGGTCCAGGTGCCGAGGGTGGCTTCGAGCAGGGCGGGCAGGTCGGTGCCGGTGAGGTCGCCGACCACGACGACGGTGGTGGTGGCGGGCCGGATGTGGGCGTCGTAGAAGGCCTTGACCGCGGCCCGGTCGATGGACTTGACGGTGTCGGCGGTGCCGCCGCGGGCGCGGGAGAGCCGGTCGGCGCCGTCGAAGAGCTCGGCGTAGAGGGCCTTGGCGGCCCGGCGGGCGGGGTTGGCCTGCTCGTGGACGATCTCGTCGAGCCGGTTGGCGACGAGGCGCTCGATCTCGTCCTCGGGGAGGGCGGGCGCGCGCAGGGCGTCGGCGAGGAGGCTGAGGCCGCGCTGGAGCCGGCTGGCGGGGACTTCGAGGGAGACCCGGATGCAGGGGTGGTCGGCGTGGGCGTCGAGGGTGGCGCCCGCGCGCTCCAGCTCGGCGGCGAACTCCTCGGCGGTGAGGGTCTCGGTGCCCTCGCTGAGGGCGCGGGCGAGGATGCCGGCGACGCCGTCGAGGCCGTCGGGCTCGGCGGCGAGCGGGGCGTCGAGGAGGATGTCGATGGCGACGAGCTGCTGGCCGGGGCGGTCGCAGTGCAGGACGGTGATGCCGTTGCCGAGGGCGGCGCGCTCGGGGGCGGGGAAGGCCCACGGGCTGGGGGTGCCGGGCTCGGGCTGGGGGTGGAACGTCATGGCGGGGACGTAGTCCGTGCTCATGCGGCAGCGCCCTCCTCTTCGGTCGCGTCGGTGGCGGTCTGGTCGGCGTCGGTGCCGGTGTCGTCGGCGTCGTCGGCCGTGGTGGGCTCGTAGACGAGGACGGCCCGGTTCTGCGGGTGGAGGCGGGCCTGGGCGATCGCCTGGACCTCCTCGGCGGTGACGTCGAGCACCTTGGTCAGGGCGCCGCCGAGCAGCTTGGGGTCGCCGAACAGGACGGCGTAGCGGCAGAGTTCGTCGGCGCGGCCGGCGACCGTGGTGAGCCGGTCGAGCCATTCGCGCTCGATCTGGGCCTGGGCGCGCTCCAGTTCGGCGGCGGTGGGGCCTTCGGCGGCGAAGCGTGCGAGCTCCTCGTCGACGGCGGTCTCGACCTGCTCGATGGTGGCGTCGCCGGAGGTCTTGATGTCGAGCCAGCCGAGGCTGGGGGCGCCGGCGAGGCGGAGCAGGCCGAAGCCGGCGGCGACGGCGGTGCGGTCGCGCCGGACGAGCCGGTTGTAGAGGCGGCTGGATTCGCCGCTGCCGAGGATGGTGAGGGCGAGGTCGGCGGCGTCGGCCTCGCGGGTGCCGTCGTGCGGGAGGCGGTAGGCGGCCATCAGGGCGCGGGAGGGGACGTCCTCGCGGATGTCCTCGCGCAGTTCGCGGCCGATGGTGTCGGGGAGGGTGCCGTCGCGCGGGGGCTGCTTGCCGTCGTGCGCGGGGATGCTGCCGAAGTACTTCTCGACCCAGGCGATGGTCTGCTCGGGGTCGATGTCGCCCACGACGGAGAGGACGGCGTTGTTGGGCGCGTAGTAGGTGCGGAAGAACGTGCGGGCGTCCTCCAGCGTGGCGGCGTCCAGGTCGGCCATGGAGCCGATGGGGGTGTGGTGGTACGGGTGGCCGTCGGGGAAGGAGAGCGCGGTGAGCTTCTCGAAGGCGGTGCCGTAGGGGACGTTGTCGTAGCGCTGGCGGCGCTCGTTCTTGACGACGTCGCGCTGGTTCTCCATCGAGGTGTCGTCGAGGGCGGCGAGGAGGGAGCCCATCCGGTCGGCCTCAAGCCAGAGGGCGAGCTCCAGCTGGTGGGCGGGCATGGTCTCGAAGTAGTTGGTCCGCTCGAAGCTGGTGGTGCCGTTCAGGGAGCCGCCAGCGCCCTGGACCAGTTCGAAGTGGCCGTTGTTGGAGACGTTCGCGGAGCCCTGGAACATCAGGTGCTCGAAGAGGTGCGCCAGTCCGGTGCGGCCCTTCACCTCGTGGCGGGAGCCCACGTCGTACCAGAGGCAGACGGCTGCGACCGGGGTGAGGTGGTCCTCGGAGAGGACGACGCGCAGGCCGTTGGCCAGGCGGTGCTCGGTGATGGCGATGGCAGCGCCAGTTCCTCCGGTGGAGGCGGATGCGGGGGCCGGGTTGGCCATGCGCTCGGGTCCTTCCCGTCGTCGATGTCGGGGGCTTCGTGTGGCGTCCCCATTGTGGTGCAACGCGCGAAGGGCGTGGATGTGTCCGCGCGGACGGGGCGTTCGCCAGGGGCGGAAGAGGGGCGCTGGCCGGGAGTGTCGGTGGAAGGGTCCACAATGGGGGCGCTGAGCCGTGATCCGAAGCAGACAGACGTGTCAGACAGATGCAAGGGAGCCCCGCCGCGATGGCCCGCCGCAGTTCGCAGACCCCACCGCCCGGAGATTTCGAGGAGCGCATCCTCGATGTCGACGTCGTGGACGAGATGCAGGGCTCCTTCCTGGAGTACGCCTACTCGGTGATCTACTCGCGTGCGCTGCCCGACGCGCGGGACGGTCTGAAGCCGGTGCACCGGCGGATCCTGTACCAGGCCAACGAGATGGGCCTGCGGCCGGAGCGGGGGCACGTGAAGTGCGCGCGCCTGGTCGGCGAGGTGATGGGCCGGTTGCACCCGCACGGCGACGCGTCGATCTACGACTCCGTGGTGCGCATGGCGCAGCCGTTCTCCATGCGGTTGCCGCTGATCGACGGGCACGGGAACTTCGGTTCGCTGGGCAACGACGACCCGCCGGCCGCGATGCGGTACACGGAGTCGCGGTTGACGGCGGCGTCGATGGCGATGGTGGAGTCGATCCACGAGGACACCGTCGACTTCGGGCCGAACTACGACGGCAGTGAGCAGGAGCCGCTGGCGCTTCCGGCCGCCTTCCCGAACCTGTTGGTGAACGGTGCGACGGGCATCGCGGTCGGCATGGCGACGAACATGCCGCCGCACAACCTGTCCGAGGTGGTGGCGGCGGCCCGGCACCTGATCAAGCACCCGAACGCGGACCTGGACACGCTGATGCGGTTCGTCCCCGGTCCGGACCTCCCGACGGGCGGGCGGATCGTCGGCCTCTCGGGCATCCGGGACGCGTACGAGTCGGGCCGCGGCACCTTCAAGATCCGCGCCACCACGACGATCGAGGCGGTCTCCGCCCGCCGCAAGGGCATCGTGGTCACCGAGCTGCCGTACAACGTCGGCCCGGAGAAGGTGATCTCGAAGATCAAGGACCTGGTCAACGCGAAGAAGCTGCAGGGCATCGCGGACGTCAAGGACCTCACCGACCGCGAGCACGGGCTGCGGCTGGTGATCGAGGTGAAGAACGGCTTCGTGCCGGAGGCGCTGCTGGAGCAGCTCTACAAGCTGACGCCGATGGAGGAGACCTTCGGCATCAACAACGTGGCGCTGGTGGACGGCCAGCCGCTGACGCTGGGGCTGCGGGAGCTGCTGGAGGTCTACGTCGACCACCGCTTCGAGGTGGTCCGCCGGCGCAGCGACTTCCGGCGCCGCAAGCGGCAGGAGCGGCTGCACCTGGTCGAGGGTCTGCTGGTGGCGCTGGTCGACATCGACGAGGTCATCGCGATCATCCGGTCGAGCGACAACGCGGCGCAGGCGAAGGAGCGCCTGATGGAGCGCTTCTCGCTGTCGGAGACCCAGACGGCGTACATCCTGGACACTCCGCTGCGCCGGCTGACCCGGTTCGACCGGGTGGAGCTGGAGCAGGAGCAGGCGAAGCTCAACTCGGAGATCGCCGAGCTGACGGAGATCCTGGAGTCGGACGCGCGGCTGCGCAGTGTGGTGTCGGCGGAGCTGGCCGCGGTGGGCAAGCAGTTCGGCACGGAGCGGCGGACGGTGCTGCTGGAGGCGGGTGCGGTGCCGTCGGCGTCGCTGGCGGTGCCGTTGGAGGTGGCGGACGATCCGTGCCGGGTGCTGCTCTCGTCGACGGGTCTGCTGGCGCGGACGGCGGACGGCGAGCCGTTCGAGTTGTCGGAGAAGCGGTCGAAGCACGACGTGATCGTGTCGGCGGTGCCGGCGACGGCGCGCGCGGACGTGGGTGTGGTGACGTCGGCGGGCCGGGTGCTGCGGCTGCCGGTGATCGACCTGCCGGCGCTGCCTCCGACGCCGTCGCCGACGTTGGCGGGCGGCGCGGCGGTGGGCGAGTTCCTGCGCCTGGAGGCGGGTGAGCGGGTGCTGGCGCTGACGACGCTGGACGAGTCCTCGCCGGGTCTGGCGCTGGGGACGGTGCAGGGTGTCGTCAAGCGGGTGGTGCCCGAGTGGCCGGCCAACAAGGACGAGTTCGAGGTGATCGCCCTCAAGGACGGTGACGAGGTGGTCGGCGCGGTCGAACTGCGCACCGGCGAGGAGGACTTGGTCTTCATCGCCTCCGACGCCCAGTTGCTGCGTTACCCGGCGGGCCAGGTCCGTCCGCAGGGCCGTCCGGCGGGCGGCATGGCCGGCATCAAGCTGTCGGACGGCGCCCGGGTGCTGTCGTTCACGGCGGTGGACCCGGCGGCCGACGCTGTGGTGGTCTCGGTGGCGGGTGCCGCGGGCACGCTGACCGGTGAGGAGCAGAGCTCCTGGAAGGTCACCCCGTTCGAGCAGTACCCGCGCAAGGGCCGCGCGACCGGTGGTGTCCGCTGCCAGCGCTTCCTGCGGGGCGAGGAGTCGCTCACCTTCGCGTGGGCCGGCCCGTCGCCGGCCCGGGCGGCGACCGCGAAGGGTGCGCCGGTCGACCTCCCGGAGCGCGACCCGCGTCGTGACGGCTCGGGTACTCCGGTGACGACGCCCATCGCGGTGGTCGCGGGACCGGCGTAGCGGCGCCGGCGGGCGGATCGGACTCGTGGCGGGGCACCTCTCGGTGTCCCGCCACGGTCATTTCGGTACGGGTAGCCTTGCCTGCGTGAGCACTTGTGCGACGTTGTCGCGTGAACTGTCGGAGCCGTTGGCCGCCACGGCGGCGACCGCCACGACCTGGCTGCTGGTCGAGCAGAGCGGGCCGTGGGGGGCCAAGGCGCTGGCGGAGAGCCACCTGGACACGGCGGTCGGGCGGGCGCTGGAGGCGGCCGCGGCGGGGACCGGTGTGCGGGTGGCGCTGATCCGGCGGCCGGGGCGGCATGCCGACTGTCTGCCGGCCGCGCGCCACGAGGTGATCGTGGCGCACACCGTGCCGGGGCGGGGCTGGGTGCGGCGGGCCGGGGTGGCGGATCCGGCGGAGTTGCTGGCCCTGGACTTCGCGGCGCTGGGCGCCGGGGAGCACGGCGGGTTCGGTGCGGAGCACGTCGGCGGGCCGGTGGCCCTGGTGTGCACCAACGGCCGGCGGGACCGCTGCTGTGCGCTGCTGGGCCGGCCGTTGGCGGCCGAGCTGGCGGTGGCCGGGCACAGCGAGGTGTGGGAGGTGACGCACCTCGGCGGGCACCGCTTCTCCCCCACCATGCTGGTGCTGCCGTACGGCTACGCGTACGGCCGGCTGACGGCGGAGTCCGCGAAGGAGGTCCTGGCGGCGACGGCGGCCGGGCACATGGTGCCCGAGTGGTCGCGCGGCTGCTCGGGTTGGGAGCGCCCGGGCCAGGCGGCCGACCACGCGGTCCGGCTGGCCGTCGGGGAGACCGGGGTGGACGCGCTGACGCTGGCGCAGCGGCCGGCCGGTGAGGGCCGCTGGCTGGTGACGGTGCGCCACGAGGACGGCCGCGTCTGGGAGGTCGAGGTCGCCGAGGGCGTGAGTGAGCCGCCCCGCCCCGAGAGCTGCGGAAAGGCTGCGGGCACGCCGTCCCGGATGACCGTGACGGCCCTGCGGGAGGTGTGACGGCCCCGCGCCCGTGGGGGTGGGCGCGGGGCCGTCGGCGCGGGTTCAGCCGGTGGCGGCCTTGCCGACGAACTCGGTGGTGTAGGTGCGGGCGAGGTCGATGGTGCCCTCCTTGCCCTTGACGTCCGGGTGGAAGGCGGCGAGGACGGCGAGGACGGTCCTGGGGCCGTCGGCGGGCATCACGCCGTCGGTGGTGAACATCGGCAGGGTCGCCTTGATCGCGGCCGCGTACTGCTCGGCGCCGCCCTGTGCGTAGTCGGCGGGCATCTTCGCGGCGATCTCCTCGGGGCTGTGGGTGGACATCCACTTGAGGGTCTTCACGAAGGCGTTGGCGAGCTTCTGGGTGGTGTCCTTGTTCTTCTCCACCCAGTCGGTGTTCATGTAGAGCGAGGACGAGGGGTAGAGCCCGCCGAGTGCGGCGCGCGAGCCCTCGGGGGTGCGCATGTCGTAGAGGATCTTGCCGAGGCCCTTGTCGAGGATGTTGGCGACGGTGGGGTCGGTGGTCATGCCGGCGTCGATGGAGCCCTGTTGGAGCGCGGCGATGAAGGTCTGGCCGGCGCCGACCGCGATCGGGCTGAAGTCGGCCACCGCGGTGCCGTTCTTGACGGCGAGGTACTTGGTGAGGAAGTCGGTGGAGGAGCCGATGCTGGTGACGCCGAGCTTCCTGCCCTTGAAGTCCGCGCCGGACTTGATGGCGTCGGCCTGCTTGGCGGAGACGATCTCGACCTCGCCGGGGGCCTGGGAGAACTGGACCACCGACTCGACGTTCTTGCCCTTGGCCTGGAGGTCGATGGTGTGGTCGTAGAAGCCGACCGCGCCCTGGACGTCGCCGGCGAGCAGGGCGGTGGTGGCGTTGACGCCGGCCGGTTCGCTCATCAGCTCGACGTTGACGCCGGCCTCGGCGAAGAAGCCCAGGCGCTGGGTGAGCATGGCGGGCATGTAGATGACCTTGTCCAGGCCGCCGACCATGATCTTGACCTTGGGCCCGTCGACCTGCTGGCCGGCCGGGGCCGCGCCGTTGTGGGACGTGGAGGCGGCGTCGTTGGCACAGGCGGCGAGCGGGAGGAGCAGGACGGCGGCGAGGGCGGCTGCGGCGACTCTGCCGGTCGGGTTCGGGCGCATGGGTGGGGTGCCTCTCTACGGACTGCGGGAAGACGGGAACGGGCGGAGCCGAGGGGGACGGCGGGAACGGGCGGGAACCGGGGGTCAGCGGCCGTCGCCGGAGTCGGCGGGCTTCCAGCGGAAGAGTTTCTTCTCGGCGAAGGTCAGCACCCCCTCGGTGAGCAGCGCGACCACCGCCAGGATGGTCATGGCCGCGTACACGCCGGCCGCGTTGAAGGTGCCCTGGGCGGCGGCGACGAGCAGGCCGAGGCCCTTGGTGGCGCCGATGTACTCGCCGACGATGGCCCCGATCAGAGCGAACCCGAAGCTCACGTGGAGGCTGGTGAAGATCCAGGTGGTGGCGGCGGGGATGACCACCTGGAGGGTGACCCTGCGGGTGTCGGCGCCCAGGATGCGGGCGTTGGCGACGAGGTTGCGGTCCACCTCGCGGGCGCCCTGGAAGGCGTTGAAGAAGACCGGGAAGAACACCAGGACCACCGCGGAGGCCACCTTGGAGGCCGGACCGAGGCCGAACCAGATCAGGAAGATCGGGGCCAGCACGATGCGCGGGATGGCGTTCAGCACCTTGATGTAGGGCCCGAACACGTCGGCCAGGAAGCGGATCCGGCCGAGCGCGATGCCCAGCAGCACGCCGCCGGTGACGCCGATCACCCAGCCGGTGAGGGCCTCGTAGAGGGTGTAGCCGATCTGCTCGCCGAGCGAGCCCTGAGCGGTGCCGTGGGTGGTCCACTGCCAGATCTGCGCCCAGATCCTCGACGGCTGGGAGAAGTTGAACGGGTCGATCACATCGGTGCGGGCGCACACCTCCCAGAGCCCGAGGAAGGCGACGAGCACCGCGACCCGGGCCCCGTACACCCCCAGCCTCCGGTTGCGGGCGGCCCGTTCGCGGGCCTCGGTCCTGGTGGTGGGGACGGCCGCCGGCTCGGCGGCGACCACGGTCTCAAGCGGCACGACCCGCTCCTCTCTCACGGGTGATGCGCACCTCTTCGCCGAGCGAGGCCCAGATCTCGCGGTAGAGCTCGACGAACCTCGGCTCCAGCCGGACGGCCTCCACGGTGCGCGGGCGCGGCAGGTCGACGGTGAAGACCTCCTTGACGGTGGCCGGGCCGGCCGTCATCACGACGACCCGGTCGGCCAGCGCGATCGCCTCGTCCAGGTCGTGGGTGACGAAGACCACCGAGGACCCGGTACCGGCCCACAGCTCCAGCAACTGGTCGGACATCAGCGCGCGGGTCTGCACGTCCAGCGCCGAGAAGGGCTCGTCCATCAGCAGGATCCGCGGGTCGTTGACGAAGGTCTGGGCGAGCGCGACGCGCTTGCGCATGCCTCCGGAGAGCTGGTGCGGGTAGCGGTCCTCGAAGGCGCCGAGGCCGACCCGGTTCAGCCAGTCGCGGGCCCGCTCCCGGGCCTCGGCGGCCGGGACGCCGCGGAAGCGCGGGCCGGCCATGACGTTGGACAGGACGGTGCGCCAGGGGAAGACGGCGTCCTGCTGGAAGACGAAGCCGACCTGCGGGTTGATCCCGTCGACCGGCGCGCCGTACACCCGGACGTCGCCCTCGGTGGGCTCCTCCAGACCGCTGACCAGTGTCAGCGTGGTGGACTTGCCGCAGCCGGTGGGGCCGACGACGGCGACGAACTCGCCCTCCGCCACGGTCAGGTCGAGATCGCGGACGGCGGTGTGCAGGGTGCCGGACGGGGTGCGGAACCGCTTGGTCGCGCCGGTCAGCTCGATCGCCGGGGCAGCCGCCGGGGCTGCCACCGGATCCGGTACCCGGCTTGTCGCGGGGGTTTTGCTCATGGGACCTCCCGGGTCTCTGCTTGCTCCGGGAGGCTAGGAGCGACCGGGGCGGCGGCGGGAGGCTTCTCGGCGTACTGCGGGTTCTCCGCGTTGAGGGCTGTTCTGCTCGTTTTGCTTCCGCTACAACAGCGGGGACGCGGCTGACAGAAACACGTCGGAAACATAGGGTGTGCCGACCACCCGCCCGCCCGGACCGAGGGGCACCCGCCCGGCCCGACGGAAGACCCCCGCCCGGCCCGACCGCCCCGCCCGACCGCCCGCCGGACCGGAGGCGGGCGCCCGTAGCACCACGCCCCGCCCGTACGCCCGCCCGCGAGCCCGCCGAGAGGAGGCCCGGATGAAGCACCCCCGCTGGCCCCGCCGGGTCTTCGCCCAGCTGCTGCTGAGCCAGACCGTGGTCACCGTCGGCGTCACCGTCGTCACCGCAGGCCTGTTCCTCGCGCCGGTCAGCTCCGAGCTGGACCACGACGCGATGCAGCGCGCGCTGTCGATCGCCCAGGCCACCGCCAGTGACGAGGTGATCGCCCGGGCCGCCGAGGCCCGCGACTCCGCGACGGCGCAGCGCAACGCCGAGCAGATCCGGCTGGCCACCGGCGCCAGCTTCGTCGTGGTCACCGACCTGGACGGGATCCGGCTCTCGCACACCGACCCCGACCGGATCGGCCAACGGGTCTCCACCGACCCGGAGCCGGCGCTCGGCGGCCGCAGCGTCACCGCCATCCAGGAGGGCACCCTGGGCCGCACCGCGCGCGGGAAGGTGCCGCTGCGGATCGCCGGCGGGCGGATCGTCGGCGAGGTGTCGGTCGGGATCAGCGACGACTCGATCCGGCGGCGGCTGCTGAAGATGCTCACCGGCATCCTGCTCTGCGCGGGCGCCGGCCTGGCCGCAGGCACCGTCGCCACCCTGGCGCTGGCCCGCCGGCTGAAGCGGCGCACCCACAACATCGCGGTGGCCGACATCTCGGCGCTGCTGGTGGAGCGCGAGGCGATGCTGCACGGCATCCGCGAGGGCATGGTGGCGCTGGACGAGCGCGGCCGGATCCGGCTGGCCAACGACGAGGCGGTCCGGTTGCTGGGCCTGCCCGCGGGCTGCGCCGGGCGGCCGATCGACGAGGTCCTGCCGCCCGGCCGGCTGGCCGACGTGCTGGCCGGCCGGATCACCGGCGCCGACCTGCCGGCCGTCCGCGACGACCGGGTGCTGGTGGTGAACCGGATGGCGACGGCCGAGGGCGGCGCGGTCGTGACGCTGCGCGACCGGACGGAGCTGGAGTCGCTGGTCCGCGAGCTGGACACCACCCGCAGCCTCACCGAGGCGCTGCGGGCGCAGGACCACGAGCACGCCAACCGGATGCACACCCTGCTGGGGCTGCTGGAGCTCGGCCGGCACGAGCAGGCGGTGGCGTTCATCTCCGAGCAGTCGGGTTCGCACGCGGCGGTCGCGGCGCGGATCGCCGAGCAGGTGCAGGACCCGCACGTCGCCGCGCTGCTGGCCGGCAAGACGGCGGTGGCCGGTGAGCGGGGCGTCCGGCTCGTGGTCGCCCCGGCGGCGCACCTGCCGGACGCGGTGGTGGACGCCCGGACGCTGGTCACCGTGCTCGGCAACCTGATCGACAACGCCGTGGACGCGCTGGCGCCGGGCGGGGGCGGCCGGGTGGCGGTGACCCTGGCCGCGGCCGGCTCCACCCTGCTGATCGAGGTCGCGGACAGCGGCCCGGGCGTGCCGGAGGAGCTGCGCGAGCGGGTCTTCGAGGAGGGGTGGAGCAGCAAGGACGCGCCCGCGCACCGGCCGCGCGGGCTGGGGCTGGCAATGGTGCGGCGGCTGGTCGAACGGACCGGCGGCCGGATCGTGCTGGACGGCGGCCCGCTCGGGGGCGCCCGGTTCACCGTCGAGCTGCCCGAGGCCCTGCACGACGGGGGCCCGTACGACGACGCCCTGCACGACGGGGGCCCGTGCGCCGTGGGCCTGTGCGACGCCGCCCCGCCCGGAGGGACCCCGCCCGCAGGGTCCCTGCCCGCCGGATCCCTGCCCGAGGGGGCCCTGTACACCGCCGACGTGCCGCACCCGGGGGACCAGCTCACCGCACCGCTCGTGGAGGCGTGATGATCGACGTACTCGTGGTGGACGACGACTTCCGGGTCGCCGACGTGCACGCCGCGTACGTGGCCAAGGTGCCCGGCTTCCGGGTCACCGGCACCGTGCACTCGGCCGCCGAGGCGCTGGCCGCACTGGAACGCCGCCCGGTCGACCTGCTGCTGCTCGACCACCACCTCCCGGACGAGACCGGTCTCGCCCTGGTCCGCCGGCTGCGCGAGCGCGACGTCACCTGCGACGTGATGATGGTGACCGCCGCCCGGGACGTGTCCACCGTGCACGCCGCGATGCAGCACGGCGCCCTGCAGTACCTGGTCAAACCGTTCAGCTTCGCCGGGCTGCGGGAGAAGCTGGTCGCCTACGCGCAGCTGCGGCACGCGCTCGCCGGACCCGCCGCCCGTGAGGCCGGCCAGGACGAGGTGGACCGGCTGTTCGCTACCCTGCGCAGCGCGGCGGCCCCGGCGGCCGTCCTGCCCAAGGGCCACTCCGCGCCCACCACCGACCTGGTCCTCGGCGTGCTGCGCCGGGCCGGCCGGCCGCTCTCCGCCCAGGAGGTCGCGGACGCCACGGGGCTGAGCCGCTCCACCGCGCAGCGCTACCTCAAGCAGTTGGAGCGCGACAACCGGCTGCGGCTGACCCTGCGCTACGGCGACACCGGGCGGCCCGAGCACCGCTACGTGCTGGCGGTCCGCACCTGAACCACGTGCCGGCCGGTCCGCGCCTGAACCACGTGCCGGCCGGTCCGCGCCTGGGCCCGGACGTGCCGAACCCCGGCGGGTCCCAGGCCCGCCGGGGTTCGGGAGGTGCTGCTCAGGCCGCCCCGGCGCCGGTGAGGGAGCGGACCTCCAGCTCGGCGTAGCGGTCCGGGTCGGCCGCCTCGGGCGAGGTGACCGTGCCGATCCAGCCGGCCAGGAAGCCCAGCGGGATGGAGACGATGCCCGGGTTCTCCAGCGGGAACCAGTGGAAGTCCATCCCCGGGAAGAGCGCCACCTTGCTGCCGGAGACCACCGGCGAGAAGGCCACCAGCACCACCGCCGGGATGAGCCCGCCGTAGACCGAGCAGACCGCACCGCGCGGGGTGAACCGCCGCCAGAACAGGCTGTACAGCAGCACCGGCAGGTTGGCCGAGGCGGCGACGGCGAAGGCCAGGCCGACCAGGAAGGCGACGTTCAGCTGCTGGGCGAAGAGGCTGAGCGCGATCGCGACCGCCCCGATCCCCACCGCGGCGATCCGCGCGACGCCGACCTCCTGCTGCTCGGAGAGCCGGGCGGCCGTTTCACCGGCACCGCTCCCCCCGGCCGCCCGTCCGTCGGCGGCCGCCCTCGCGCGTGCCCGCCGGGAGGCCGGGACGGCGGCCCGGCGGCCCCGGCGGCGGCGCGGACGGCCGCGCCAGGCGCCCGCCCAGATGTCGTGGGCGAACGCCGCCGAGGAGGCGAGCGTCAGCCCGGCGACCACGGCGAGGATGGTGGCGAAGGCGATCGCCGAGATCAGCGCGAAGAGCACCACCCCGCCGGTGGAGCCGTTGCCGCCGCCGAGGACCAGGGCCAGCAGCGGGACGGCGGTGTTCCCCGCCGGGTTGGCGTGCCGGACCTCGGCCGAGCCGACCAGGGCGGTGGCACCCAGACCGAGCGCGATGGCCATCAGGTAGAAGCCGCCGACCAGCCCGATCGCCCACATCGTCGAGCGCCGGGCGGCCCGTGCGGTGGGCACGGTGTAGAAGCGGGAGAGGATGTGCGGCAGCCCGGCGGTGCCCAGGACCAGGGCCAGGCCGAGGCTGAAGAAGTCCAGCCTGCTGGTGACGCTCCCGCCGTACTTGAGCCCCGGCTCCAGGTACCGCTGCCCGGCGCCGCTGTGCTGGGCGGCCTGGCGCATCAGCTCGGCGACGTCCCCGTGGAAGCGGACCATCAGCAGCACGGTGAGCAGCACCGAGCCGGCCACCAGCAGGACGGCCTTGACGATCTGGATCCAGGTGGTGGCCCGCATCCCGCCGATCGTCACGTAGACGATCATCAGCCCGCCGACCGCGATGATGGTCCAGGTCCGGGCCCCGGAGCTGTTGGTGCCGAGCAGCAGGGCGACCAGGCTGCCCGCGCCGACCATCTGGGCGACCAGGTAGAGCAGGGTGACGACGATGCTGGCGCCGCCGGCGGCCGCCCGGACCTTGCGGCGGCGCAGCCGCAGGGCCAGCACGTCGGCGAGGGTGTACCGGCCGGCGTTGCGGACCAGTTCGGCGACCAGCATCAGGACCACCAGCCAGGCGACCAGGAAGCCGATGCTGTAGAGCACGCCGTCGTAGCCGTAGAGCGCGATCAGCCCGGCGACGCCGAGGAAGGAGGCGGCGGAGAGGTAGTCCCCGGAGAGCGCGAAGCCGTTCTGCAGCGGGGTGAAGTCGCGGCCGCCGGCGTAGAAGTCCTCGGCCGCGCTGCCCCGGCGGCCCACCCAGAGGGTGATGCCCAGGGTGACGAGGACGATGACGGCGAAGAGCACGATGGCCAGGTCGTGGTGGTCCCCGGTGGGGGCGACGGGGGGCGGGGTGGCGGTCCTCATCGCAGCTGGTCCTGGGTGTCCCAGCGGAGCTCCAGGGCGGCCCGGTCCCGCTTGGTGCGGGCGTTGCGGGCGTAGAGCCACGTGAGCAGGAACGTCGAGGCGAACTGCAGCAGCCCCAGCAGCCAGGCCACGTTGAGCGGGCCGGCGATCCGGGTGCGCATGACGCCGGGCGCACCGGCCTGGGCCGCGACGTACAGCAGGTACCAGCCGAGGAAGGCGGCGCTGACGGGGAAGACGAAGGCCCGGTAGCCGCGCTTGATGTCCTGGAAGGCTTCACTGGCCTGGACGGCGCGGTACACCTCGGTGCTGCTGTCGACGGCCGGCGGGGCGGCGGGCCGCGCGGGTACCTGCGGGGGCACGGCGTGACCGCGGAGCGGCCGGACCGACGGTTCGGCCGGTGCCGCTGCCGTGAGCCGCGCCTGCGCCTGCGCCGTGTACGGCGCCGTGACCGGCACCGGGGTCGGCGCCGGGGGCGGCTCCTCGGCGGACCGACCGGGCGGGGCGGAGGCGGCGGGAGCGGCCCACCAGTCGAATCGCTGCCCCTGGCCGGGGCTGCTCGTCTGCTGCTGTGGCACTACTGCTCCTGAGCCGAGGGGTGTACTGACCAAACCATCATGGAGGCCCGCAAACCCCGCCAACTCCCATTGCAGATACGTTCACTCGATGAGGTGATCGATGATCCGACAGACACTCATCGCACTACTGCTGCGTACCGGTGATCCCGTGTCGGAAGGCGTACGCGACCGCCTGCGCCCTGTCCCGGACGGCGGTCTTGGCGAACAGGTTGTTGATGTGGGTCTTCACCGTGGCCGGGCTGACGAACAGCCGCCGGGCGATCTCGGTGTTGGAGAGCCCGTCGGCGATCAGCGCCAGCACCTCGGCCTCACGGGCGGTCAGCCCGTCCGGCAGCTCGCCCGTGGGCGCCGCCGAGGACGCCGCTCGGCCCGGCGCGGGCCGGGTCGGGGACGAGCCCGGGGAGGGACTCGTGCCGGGAGCAGCAGTCGGGGCGGGCCCGGCCGTGGGGGCCGCGTCCGCCAGGCGTTCCAGCAGCCGCAGCTGCACCTGCGGTGAGAGCCCCGCCGCGCCCGAGCGGACGTCCGTGATGGCCCGGGCGATCTCCTCGCCGCCGGCGTCCTTGGTCAGGTAGCCGCGCGCCCCGGCCTGCAACGCGGGGAACAGCGAGTCGTCGTCGGCGTAGGTGGTGAGCACCACCACCTCGGTCTCCGGGTGGGCGGACCGGATCCGGCGGGTCGCCTCGACGCCGTCGCAGCGGGGCATCCGCAGGTCCATCAGGACCACGTCGGGGTGGTGCCGCTCCACCAGGGCGACGGCCTCCTCGCCGTCGGCGGCGGCGGCGACCACCTCGATCCCCGGCAGCAGCCCGAGCAGCATGACGATGCCCTCGCGCACCACCGTCTGGTCGTCCGCGACGACCACGCGGACCGGGCTCACGCCGGCACCCTCAGCAGCACGCGCCATCCTCCCTCGTCCGGGCCCGCCAGCAGGGTGCCGCCGAGCAGTTCCGCGCGTTCGCGCATCCCCAGCAGACCGTACCCGCTGCCGCTGGCCGCCAGCTCCCCGGCCGACTCACCGCGCGCCGGGCGGGTGTTGCGCACCTCCAGCTCCACCTCCTCCGGCAGGTAGCGCAGTTCGACGGTGCAGCGTGCGCCGGAGGCGTGCTTGCGCACGTTGGTCAGCGCCTCCTGCGCCGTGCGCCGCACGGCGAGCCCTGCCTCGGCCGCGAGCGGACGCGGCGTGCCGATGACCGAGAGGACGGCCCGCTCACGCCCCGTCAGCTCCACGAGGAACTCCCCGACCGGGGTGAACTCGCCCCGCAACGCGGAGAGTGCCTGCCGGGTTTCGGCCAGCCCGTCCTGCGCCATCCGCCGGGCGGCCACGACCCGTTCGCGGACCTGCGCCCGGTCGGTGCCGGCGTCCAGCATCAGCCGGGCCGCCTCCAGGTGGACGAGCTGCGCGGAGAGGCTGTGGGCGAGCACGTCGTGGATCTCCCGGGCGATCCTGGCCCGTTCGGCGAGCGCCGCGGTCTCCGCCTCGGCGGCCCGGGCCGCGCGCTCCTGGGTGAGGAGCCGGCGGGCGGTGCCTCGCGCCTCGGTGTCCAGCCGCAGCAGGTAGCCGAGCAGGGTGAGCCCTCCGACCGTGGCCAGGACGCTCAGCCAGCTCGCCCAGCTCGCCACCGCGTACGAGACGAGCGCGACCACGGCCGTGACCAGTGCGACGGCGGGCGGCAGCCGGACCAGCGCGGTGACCGCCAGGCCGGACCAGACGAAGTCGGCCAGCAGGTACGCCCGCCCCCAGTTGGCCAGCCAGGCACTGGCGATCAGCGAGGCGGAGAGGACGACGGTGGGCCGCAGCCGCTGTTCGCGGCTGGTCCACAGGAAGGCCGCCGCCTGGGCGACGCACGCGACCAGCCCGCCCCCGGCCGCCACGGCGCTCCAGCCGTCGTACCTGCCGTTGGAGTACGTCCCCAGGACGAGCGTGACGAGCAGCACGATCCGGCCGATGGCCGTGAGGGCGCGCCGCGCCGGGCTCTCGGCCTCGCGCTCCAGCCCCTCCCGGGACGGCCAGCGGGTCCAGCTCCACCCGGGCGCGGGCACGGGCACCTCCATCGGGGCACTTGGGTTCGTTTCCGGGCCGCATCCGGGCCGTTTCCGGGCCCGGGCGCCCACGGCTCCCGGGAGGAACGGCCCCGAAGGCGCGGCTCCCGGGAACCGGTCGGCGAGGTCAGTAGTACGCGGGCTCCAGGTGCCGCGCCCTCCAGTTCACCACGAGCGTCCTGACCAGCAGCAGCACCGCCAGGCCGAGCAGCAGCGCGCTGCCGCTCTGGCGGATGTGCAGCGCCGCGCCGGCCCCGAACAGGCCGATCCGGATGGCGAGCATGCCCGCCCAGGCCGCCGCCGTGGCCTGGGTGCCCTGCGCCCAGACCGCGCCGTCCGCGTCCTTCCAGAGCCGGACGGTCCAGCCCCAGACGGATCCCATCGCGAGGACCAGCAGCAGCGAGACGGCGAGCAGGGCGACGGCGGCGCCCTGGTGAGCACGGTCGATCATCTGTGGATCGCGCAGCGCGACCACCGCGAGGATCAGTGGCAGCAGCCAGAAGCGTCGTTCGGTCTCCAGGCGGCGCGCCTGCATCTGGCGGCCGATCACCAGTGCCATCACCGCGATGACCACGAGGATGTTGACGAGGCCGGTCATCGGTCTCTCCGTTCCGGCGGAAGGGGCTGGCTGACCTCTCCGACGCTACGGATCCGGCGCCGTCCGCTGATCGGAGCCGGGGTGGACCGGGGGTGGACCCGCCAGCACGAAGGCCCTCCACCCACGGGTGGAGGGCCTCGCCGCGGAACGGGCCGCCCAGGCGCCGAACAGCCCGGACGTCGAACAGCCCGGGGGCGGACGACTCAGGCGTCGATGCGCGAGCGGTCCAGGGTGGCCGCCGAGTCCACGATGAACTCCTTGCGCGGGGCGACGTCGTTGCCCATCAGCAGGTCGAAGATCCTCTCGGCCTGTTCGAGGTCGCCCAGGTTGATCCGGCGCAGCGTGCGGTGGCGCGGGTCCATGGTCGTCTCGGCCAGCTGGTCGGCGTCCATCTCGCCGAGGCCCTTGTACCGCTGCACCGGGTCCTTCCAGCGCAGGCCCTTGCGCTGGAACTCCAGCACGGTGGAGCGCAGCTCGGCGTCGGAGTAGGTGTAGTGGTACTTCTCCTGACCGCGCTTGGGGTTGACGAGCTCGATCCGGTGCAGCGGCGGCACCGCGGCGAAGACCCGGCCCTGCTCGACCATGGGCCGCATGTACCGCTGGAAGAGCGTCAGCAGCAGGCAGCGGATGTGCGAGCCGTCGACGTCGGCGTCGGCCATGAAGATGACCCGGCCGTAGCGGGCCTGGTCGATGTCGAAGGTGCGGCCCGAACCGGCCCCTATCACCTGGATGATCGCGGCGCACTCGGCGTTCTTGAGCATGTCGCTCACGGACGCCTTCTGGACGTTGAGGATCTTGCCGCGGATCGGCAGCAGGGCCTGGAACTCGGAGTTGCGGGCCAGCTTGGCGGTGCCGAGCGCCGAGTCGCCCTCGACGATGAAGAGTTCGCTGCGGTCGACGTCGTCGCTGCGGCAGTCGGCCAGCTTGGCCGGCAGCGAGCTGGTCTCCAGCGCGGTCTTCCGGCGCTGGGCCTCCTTGTGCTGGCGGGCGGCGACCCGGGTGCGGGCGGCGGCGACGACCTTCTCCATCACGGCTCGCGCCTGGAGCTTCTCGTCCTTCTTGGCGGAGGTCAGGAAGGCCTTGAGCTCCTTGGCGACCACGGCGGCGACGATCCGGTTGGCCGCCGAGGTGCCCAGCACCTCCTTGGTCTGGCCCTCGAACTGCGGCTCGGCGAGCCGGACGGTGACCACCGCGGTGAGGCCCTCGGTGGCGTCGTCCTTGGTGATGTCGTCCTCCGCGACGCGCAGCAGCTTGCTCGCGCGGAGCGCCTCGTTGACCGTCTTGGCGAGCGAGCGCTCGAAGCCGGTGATGTGGGTGCCGCCCTTGGGGGTGGCGATGATGTTGACGAAGGAGCGCAGCGTGGTGTCGTAGCCGGCGCCCCAGCGCAGCGCGATGTCCACGCCGAGGTGGCGGGTGACCTCGGTGGGCGTCATGTGGCCGAGCTCGTCCAGGACGGGGACGGTCTCCTTGAAGGTGCCCTCGCCGCGCAGCCGCAGGACGTCGCAGACCGGCTTGTCGGGCGCGAGGAACTCACAGAACTCGGCGATGCCGCCGTCGTAGCGGAAGGTCGACTCCTCGACCTTGTCGCTCTCGGTCAGGCGCTCGTCACGGACGACGATGGTCAGCCCGGGGACGAGGAAGGCGGTCTGCCGGGCCCGGCTGTGCAGGTGCTCCAGCGAGAGCCGGGCGTCCTTGAGGAAGATCTGCCGGTCGGCCCAGTAGCGGATCCGGGTTCCGGTGCGGGTCTTGGGGACCTTGCGGGCCTTGGTGAGGCCGTTGGCCGGCTCGAAGGGGGCGTCCGGGCTGGTCTCGGTGAAGATGCCGGGGGTGCCGCGGCGGAAGCTGATCGCGTGGGTGTGGCCGTTGCGGTCGACCTCGACGTCGAGGCGGGCGGAGAGCGCGTTGACGACGGAGGCGCCGACGCCGTGCAGACCGCCGGAGGCCGCGTAGGAACCGCCGCCGAACTTGCCGCCGGCGTGCAGCTTGGTCATCACGACCTCGACGCCGGACAGCCCGGTCTTGGGCTCCACGTCGACCGGGATCCCGCGGCCGTTGTCGCGCACCTCCACGGAGGAGTCGTCGTGCAGGACGACGTCGATCCGGTCGCAGTGGCCGCCCAGCGCCTCGTCGACGGAGTTGTCGATGATCTCCCAGAGGCAGTGCATCAGGCCGCGGCTGTCGGTCGAGCCGATGTACATGCCCGGCCGCTTGCGAACCGCCTCCAGGCCCTCCAGGACGAGCAGGTGCCGAGCGGTGTAGTTGGAACCGTCGTCGCCGGCCAGCAGTGCGGACGGCACGGTCGTTTCGGCACTCACGCGGCACTCTCCTCGGTGAAGTTCTGTCTCATCGGTCACATCCGACCCGGCCCTGTCCGGCCCGGCCGGCTCCGGGGTGGCATCCGGCCGCAGCCGGACCGTCCGCCAGTGCAGCACACCACACCGACAGCCGTTCCCCTGCGTGTGCGCGCCCTTCCGCCGAGTGCGCAGCACGGCGGGCGGGGCCCGCGCAGCTTGTACGCGCTGCGCGAACAAGCTCCGCGCCGGACGACGGACGCCGGAGCGCCATCTCCTCCCGGTACCACCGGTCCTGGCGGATCGTGGGACCGGGCGCAGGCTCCGGAACTGCCGTTATGCAGGCTACCGGGGCCTGAGACGGGGCTTATGCTCCAACCCAGCAGAGGATTATGCTACGCGGACCTCGCACCCGATCCCGATCGGGCGTTCGAGCCCGAGGCGGATCCTGGGATTCGGTACGCATGAACCACCGGCCCCCGGGGCACGTCCTCATCAACACAGCAGAATCCTCAAAGAAGAAAAGCCACGAGCGGGAACGTTTTCGGCCTGGTTGGATGTTGACCCTGGTACGACAGCTCGTCGAGCTAGAGAAGAGGCGACGTGACTACTGTTCTGACACCTGCGAGCCCGCTCACCGCGGCTGACCGCTGCGACCGCTGCGGCGCCCAGGCCTACCTGCGCGTCGTACTCGCCAGCGGCGGAGAGCTGCTCTTCTGCGCCCACCACGGCCGGAAGTTCGAGCCTGAGCTCAAGAAGATCGCCGTGGAGATACAGGACGAGAGCGGCCGTCTCAGCAACACCACCACTGCCACGGCCAGCGACGAAGAGCGCTGAGTCCAGGCGCCACAGCAGCAACCAGCGACGAGCTGTGTCCGGCCGCGCACCGCGCGCGACCGGTGAGCCGGGCGACGGGCCCCCTTTCCGGGGCCGGTCGCCCGGCTCTGCTGTGCTGTGCCCACCGCTCCCGGTGGTCACGCCGTCACCGGTGCTCCCGCCCGGCCCGGCGACGCGGCGTCAGAAAGTGACCCGGCAGCTACAGTACGGAGCGCACCGCGTCCGAGACCGAGCCGATCCTGGTGTAGACGCCCGGGTGTGCCGCCTCCGCGCAGCCCGTGCCCCAGGAGACCAGCCCGGCCAGCCGGCCCGCGACGACCAGCGGGCCCCCACTGTCCCCCTGGCAGGCGTCCTTGCCGCCCTTCTCCTCCGCGGCGCAGACCATGCCGCGGGCGTCGAACCGCCCGTCCGGCCCGCCCGGGTAGGCCTGCGCGCAGGTCTGGTCCGGGATGATCGGCACGTCGACGCCGCGCAGCACCGGTGAGTAGTTCCCCGTCCCGGCGGTGTCCCCCCAGCCGTAGACCTGTGCCCTGGTCCCCGGCTGGTACGGCGCGGTCTCGCCCTGGCCCACCAGGTCGATCACCGGCCTGGCGCCCTGCGACTCGGTGAGCGTGACCACCGCCACGTCGTTCATGTTGGCGGCGAAGGCGTAGTCGGGGTGGATCCAGACCGACTGGACGTCCACCTCACGGCCGACCGAGCCGCGCAGATCGTCCCGTCCGACCAGCACTTTGAGGCCCGGCCGGTCCACCCGCTGGCCCTTGGCCTCGTCGTAGAAGCAGTGCGCCGCCGTCACCACCTTGGTCGGGGTGACCAGCGCGCCACCGCAGAACTGCCCGGACCGGCCGGTGCCGAACTGCTGGCGGCTGGCCAGCGCCACCATCCACGGGTGGTCGGCGGTGGTCGCGACGGCCCCGCCGACGATCCGGCCCTGGGCCCGGGCCGGGGCGGCCGCCGGGCCCAACGCGACCAGCGGCGCGGGCAGCGCCGCGAGCAGGGCCAGCACGGCGGCCCGGTGGCGCACCAACCGGGCGCCCGGGCGTGCCGGTGTCGGGGCGGCGGTCGACAGATCCGCGCGGTCCGGGTTGGGCAGCACCGTGTCTCCAGTTGGCTCGGCAGCAGGCAACCGGCACAGCGTAGGTGATCGACTACGCCCTGCGACCGGTTCCCGCCGCGCCGCCACCCGGACGAGCGACAACCGCCACCCGGACGCTGACGCACCCGGCCCCCGGCTTGCGGGGGGAGCCCGGAGGTGCACTTCCGGGCTCCGGGCAGGGCCAGGGCGGGAGTCCGGCAGGGCCGGGGCGGCCAGGGCGGGGTTCCCGCAGGGCCGGGACGGGTTGCAGACGGCGCCAGGGCAGGCTTCGGGCGGGATTCGGGCGGGATTCGGGCGGGATTCAGAGCGCTCGGGCAGGGTTTCGGGCGGGGTTTCCTGCGGCGCCCGGCAGGACGGTGGGCCCGGTGGGCACGCGAAGAGGCCCGGAGCGGTGTGCTCCGGGCCTCTTCCTCAGGGCTTCCGCCCCGGATTCTGCCGATCAGTCCAGGTAGTCGCGCAGCACCTGGGAGCGCGACGGGTGGCGCAGCTTCGACATGGTCTTGGACTCGATCTGGCGGATGCGCTCACGGGTGACCCCGTAAACCTTGCCGATCTCGTCCAGCGTCTTCGGCTGACCGTCCGTCAGGCCGAAGCGCATCGACACCACGCCCGCCTCGCGCTCGGACAGGGTGTCCAGCACCGAGTGCAGCTGCTCCTGGAGCAGGGTGAAGGAGACCGCGTCGGCCGGCACGACCGCCTCGGAGTCCTCGATCAGGTCACCGAACTCGCTGTCGCCGTCCTCGCCCAGCGGGGTGTGCAGCGAGATGGGCTCGCGGCCGTACTTCTGGACCTCGATGACCTTCTCGGGGGTCATGTCGAGTTCCTTGGCCAGCTCCTCCGGGGTGGGCTCGCGGCCCAGGTCCTGGAGCATCTGGCGCTGGACGCGGGCCAGCTTGTTGATGACCTCGACCATGTGCACCGGGATACGGATGGTGCGGGCCTGGTCGGCCATCGCGCGGGTGATCGCCTGGCGGATCCACCACGTGGCGTACGTGGAGAACTTGTAGCCCTTGGTGTAGTCGAACTTCTCGACCGCACGGATCAGACCGAGGTTGCCCTCCTGGATCAGGTCCAGGAAGAGCATGCCGCGGCCGGTGTAGCGCTTGGCCAGCGAGACCACGAGGCGGAGGTTGGCCTCCAGCAGGTGGTTCTTGGCGCGGCGGCCGTCCTCGGCGATGATCTCCAGCTCGCGCTTGAGCTTGGGGGCCAGCTTGTCGGCGGCCGAGAGCTTGTCCTCGGCGAACAGGCCGGCCTCGATGCGCTTGGCGAGCTCGACCTCCTGCTCGGCGTTGAGCAGCGGGACCTTGCCGATCTGCTTCAGGTAGTCCTTGACCGGGTCCGCGGTGGCACCGGCGACGGCGACCTGCTGGGCCGGGGCGTCGTCCTCGTCGTCGTCGGAGAGCACGAAGCCCTGCGACTCCTCCTCGGGCTCGGCCTCCTCGCCCGCCTTGTCGCCGGGCAGGGCGACGTCCTCGAGCAGCTCCTCCTCGCCGATGAGCTCCTCGTCGCCCTTGCCCGCCTTGCCGGAGGCGGTCTTCTTGGCAGGGGCGGCGGTCTTCTTGGCCGCGGCCTTCTTGGCGGGGGCCGCCTTCTTCGCCACGGCCGCCTTCACCTCGGTGACGACCGTGGTCGTCTCCCCGGCGGTGATGTCGGCGGACACCGTGCTGACCGAGGCCGCGGCGGCCACGACCGCCGGAGCGGCGACGGGGGCACCGGGCGCGATCCGCACGGGCGGCTTGGTCGGGGCGGCGGGGGCAGCCGGGTTCCGGGTGGTGACCGCCTTGGTGGCGGTGCGCTTGGTGGGGCTCTTGGCAGCGACGCTCTTGCGCTTGGCGCCGGCCGGTTCGGCCGCGCTGACCATGAGATCCACCCCCTCCTCAATCAGCACCTGGTTGAGGCTGCGCATGACGTTCTTCCACTTGGTGACCGGGATCTGGTCCGCCTCGAACGCCTGGCGCACGTCGTCACCGGCGATCTGCCCCTGGGCCTTGCCCCGCTCGATGAGCGCCAGCAGAGCCGCGGACTCGGCGATCTCGGGGGGAAGTGAACGGGATGTGCTGGCCGACACGAACAACCTCTCGGACGATGAGTGGACTCGAACCCGTACCGGCCGCCCGAGCGGGCGGGGAAGGAAATCGCGCGTCAGGCACGCGGTGTCGATTCCGACCGACTCGGGCTTGAGGACTGGGTTTGCAGGACGGCAGCAGCGCCGCAGACCAACACAGCATTCTGACATGTTGGGGTATTCCGGAGCTGCTTCCGCTCTGGAGACATCGCTGCTACTCGTCAAGTGTTACGCATGGCCTTCGTGTCGCGGGTCACACCGTTCGGCGCCCGCGACCCGGGGCCGGCTTCCATCATCGCGCACTCGCGCCGAAGTCGGTTGGCATGGGCAGGACATGTCGGCGTGGCGGGAGTCCGGAGGGCCGGGCGGGCGGGTGCGCGACCCGGCACGGAAGGGCCCTCCGACCGCGCCGTGGGGTGCAGCCGGAGGGCCATGGGTTCGCCGGGGTCGCCCGGTCGCCAGGTGGGGCGGCTCAGTGCTCCCGGGGGGCCGGGACGGACGGCTCGATCTCCGGGTGGACGGTGAGCAGCGCCCGCATCGCGGCCTCGCCCGCCGTGCCGTCGCCGGTGCCGAGCGCGTCGACCAGCCGGGCGTGCAGGCTGACCGAGGCCTCGGAGGGCCGCTCGCAGGAGGTGGCCGGACCGCCGGACACCTGGAGCGCACCGGAGACGATCCCGGAGAGGTGCTCCAGCATCCGGTTGCCGGCCATCTGCAGGACGAGGACGTGCAGCTCGGCGTCGGCCCGCGAGAAGGTGGCCAGGTCGGCCTGGCCGGCGGCGTGGCCCATGATCTCGATCAGCTCGACCAGCCGCTGCTGGACGTCCTCCCGGCCGTGGCCGGCGGCGAGCCGGGCGGCCAGCGGCTCGATCGCCCAGCGGAGCTCGAACAGCTCCCGGCGCTGCTCGTCGCGCTGCGGGCCGAAGGCGCGCCACTCGATGATGTCCGGGTCGAGCAGGTTCCAGTCGCCGACCGGGCGGACCCGGGTGCCGACGTTCGGCCGGGCGCTGACCAGGCCCTTGGCCTCCAGCACGCGCAGCGACTCGCGGACCACGGTGCGGGAGACCTCGAACCGCTGGCCGATCTCCTCGGGGACGAGCGGGCGGTCGGCACCGAGGTCACCCGAGACGATCATCTGGCCGAGCTGCTGCACCAGCTGGCCGTGCAGACCGCGGCCGCGGCTGCTGGTGGTCTTGCGGCCGACCCGGGCCAGGTCCGACTCGGCGCCCTCCCAGCGGGGCGCCGGCGGGATCGGCCGGTCGGCGTACGAGAAGCGGTCCAGGTCGCCGGAGCCGGGGACGGCCCCGTCGGCGGAACGGGCGGGGGTCATGGTGGGGTGCGCAAGGGTACTCACAGGTCCTTTGTCGGCGATCGGCGGGCCCAGCTTGAGGATTCTCGTGAAAAGCACACGAAAGGGTGATCGACCGTGACTGGATAATTGACTTCTTATCAGGAAGAACCGCTCATCACGGTCACTGCTGGTCGATCTTGGCAGACCGTCAGCAACGGCCCCGCCCCGGCGGGGCGGCCGGGGCGGGACGTTCCGGAGGGGCTCAGAGCGCGCGGCGACGCGCCTGGACCAGGAGGGCGGCGAGCAGTAGCACCACCGCGGGCGCCGCCACCGCCGCCAGCAGCGCGGGATCGGTCAGTGCCGACCCGCCCGCCGCAACCCGGCGGTCCCCGCCGTACACCCATCCGTACGCCCACTCGATGCCGGACTGGAACGGCAGCAGCTCCGCCGCGCGGGTCGGCCAGGCCGTCCCCGTCTGCCGCAGCAGCAGCGCCACAGCGGACTCCAGCAGCGGCGGCAGCGCGCAGAGCAGCAGCACACCGGCCGCGGCGCTGCGGGTCAGCGAGGCCGTCAGCACGCCCGTCCAGCCCGCCACGACCACCAGTGCGACGAAGGCCAGCAGGGCGGCCGGCACCCCGTGACCGGCCACGAGCGCCGCCGGGGCCAGCGCCCCCGGGAGGTCGGCGAACCCGGTCAGGCCCGCCGAGTCGAACGCCTCGGACACCCGGTCCGAGAGCGCCGCCGGGTCCGACCAGGCGGCCACCGCCACCCCCGCCGGCAGGGCGAGGTGCACGGCCACCACGTCGACCAGCAGCGTAGCCAGCGCCAGCAGCCCCACCACCGGGGCGATCACCACCAGCTTGGCCAGCAGCAGCCGCACCCGGCGCAGGTACGACACCTGCGAGGCCGGCAGCCCCGGGTGGCGCACCTCGTGCCCGTACGAGAGCGCGCCCAGCACACCGGCGCCGAGCGCCGCGAACGGCAGCGGGATCAGCGGGACGGTCGCCGTGAGCAGCCGGACGCCGGCCGGACCGGCCAGCGCACCCGCCGGCGCCTGTGCGGCCAGCACGGCGGCCACGACGGCGTCGCAGAGCAGCACCGTGGCGAGGAGCAACCAGGTGGAACGGAGGCCGCGCAGCCGGCGCAGCTCGTAGGCCAGGGCACGCACGGTTCACTCGCTCCGGTGGTCGGGGGTGGGCGTCTGGGCGGGGGTGTCGGTGGGGGTGGGGGTGGGTGCGGGTGCAGGGGCGGGGTCGGACGTGGGGGCGGGCATGCGTGCGGGGGCGGTTGCCGGGTCCAGGCGGCCGAGGCGGATCGTGTCGGCGGTCAGCAGGTCCCCTGCGGCGGCGGACTCCTCGCGCCGGTCGCGGGGCTCGGCGCCGGCCTGGCCGCCGCCGCCGCCCGACCGGACCAGCCCGTTGAGGCCGTCCCGGAAGAGACGGTCCACGGCGACGGTCGGGGAGGGCTCCAGAAGGCCGGCCAGGTCGCCCAGGTCGCCCTGGTCGTCCTGGCCAGGGGTCTCGCGCCCGGTGGGCGGGGTGGTCCGGGCCGTCCGGGTCATCCGGGTCATTCGGGTCATCCGGGCCACCACCGACAGTGCGGTCGCGGCGGAGGCGCTGTCGGGGTTGTCGGGGCTGTCGGGGTTGTCGGCGGAGGTGCTGTCGACGGGGGTGGCCGGGCCCGGGGAGACCGGGCCCGGGGTGGCGGGCAGTGCGAGGGCGGGGAGCGCGACGCCGACCGGTGTCTCGGCACTGGGCTGGGGCACCTGGGCCTGTCCGCCCCGCCGCTCCGGTTCCGGTACCGGTACCGGTACCGGCCCGGGCTCCTGGTCCACGGTCGCCGGACGCATCGCCCGGGTGGCCGCCGCCTGACCCGCCATCTGCTCGTCGACCGCCCGGCGGGCCTTCACCGGGCGCTTCCTGACCGGACGGTCGGACACGGAATCGGCCGGAGGACGGCCGTCCGCCGCCTGGACGTGGAGGCGACCGGAGCGGCCCGAGGACACGGGCAGTGTGGCGCGGGGCGCGGGCTGCTCCACCACCCGGTCGGCGAGTTCGTGCAGCAGGATGCCGTGCTGGTAGGCGAGTTCACCGATCTCGGTACGGCCGATCCCCGACACCGCGAGGCCCGCCCCGCCGTCCCGTCTCACCTGCGCGCCCTGGCCGGCCAGGAGATCGGCAAGACGGGCCATCTGCGGCCCGCGCACCGCCACCTCGGGGCTGAGCCGGGTCCGGCGGAACTCCGTCACCGGCTGGTCGGCCACCATCCGGCCCTGGTCGAGCGTGATCACCCGGTCCGCGAGCTGGGCGGCCTCCTGCGGGGTGCGGGTGGTCACCAGGACCGTCCCGCCCGCCACGCCGAACGAGCGCAGGAAGGAGTGGAACCACTCCACGTTGCGCGGCGACAGGCCCTCGGTGGGAGCGTCGAGGAGGAGGGTCCCCGGGTCTCCGAGCAAGGCGGTGGCGAGCGCCAGCCGACGGTGCATGCCGGGCGAGAAGGTGCGGAGCCGCTGCCCAGCGACGGTGGCGAGCCGGGTCTGCTCCAGCAGTTCGTCGGCCCGCCGGGCGGGGGCTCCGACGGCAGCCGCCAGCATCCGCAGGTGGCTGTGCGCCCTTCGGCCCGGGTGCCCCGCGACGGACCCCTCAGCTCCGCCCGGACCGGGCAGCAGCACGCCGACCTCGCGCTCAGGGCGCCGCAGTCGGCGGTAGGTGCGGCCGCCGAAGAGCGTGACGCCCCGGCCGCGTTCGAGTTCGAGCATCAGCCGCAGTGCAGTGGACTTGCCGGCGTCCTCGGGGCCGAGCAACGCCGTCACCACTCCCGGGCGGGCGTCGAAGGTCAGATCGAGCACCGCCGGCGGCCCGCCTCTGCGGTAGACCTTGGTCAGTCCGGTGATCTGGATCATCGCTGGCTGCTCCCATGCCCTCGGCCGACCTGCGTCCCTGCGTGACGCGGGGTCGCGCGCGCGACCCCGCGCCAGCACATTAGGGGGCCACCGTGGCGATTCCGGGCATTACGGGAGCGGCGCGGGCCCGGGGGCCACACACCTCACCCGATCAGGGGACAATCCGATCCTGCGACGGGCCGTCGGCCGACGGGGGGAAGACCCCCGAGCCGTCTCGCCGCCCCGCTCAGGAGTCCGGGCGCAGCATCGGCGGGTTGAGCACGGTCGCCCCGCCGGCGGTGAACAGCTGGGCCGGGCGGCCACCCTGACGTGTCGTCGTACCGCCGGAGGGCAGCAGGAAGCCGGGGGTGCCGGTGACCTTGCGATGGAAGTTCCGGGGGTCCAGCACCACGCCCCACACGGCCTCGTAGACGCGGCGCAGCTCGCCGACGGTGAACTCCGGCGAGCAGAAGGCGGTGGCCAGCGAGGAGTACTCGATCTTGGAACGGGCGCGCTCGACGCCGTCGGCAAGGATCAGCCCGTGGTCGAAGGCGAGCGGGACCTCGTCCGCCGGGTTCTTTCCGAGCAGTTCGGTGACGGGCGCCCAGCGGGCGCTGCTGGCGTCGCCGCCGGCGCGCGGGGTCGGCAGGTCCGGGGCCAGGACCAGGTACGCGACGCTGACCACCCGCATCCGGGGGTCACGCTGCGGGTGACCGTAGGTCGCGAGCTGCTCCAGGTGGGCGCCGGCCGTGCCGGGGGTCGCCGCGTCGTGCCCGGGGGCGGAGTAGGCGCGCAGGCCGGTCTCCTCCGCCAGCTCCCGGGAGGCCGCCTCGGCCAGGCCCTCGTCCGGACGGACGAAGCCACCGGGCAGCGCCCAGTAGCCCTGAAAGGGGGGCTCGCCCCGTCGGACCAGCAAGGCACACAGCGCGTGGTCCCGCACCGTCAGCACCACCAGGTCAACCGTGACAGCGAACGGGGGGAAGGCCGACGGGTCATAACGCGACATGGCGACGATCATAGTCGTCTCTCTGACGATAAGCACAGGCCCGTGCACGGACCGTGCCGTGACCGCGCGACGGGCGGACCAGGGGCCGGTCCGGGCGGAACCGGGCGGGACCGCCCCCGGGCCGAGGACGGGTCCGGACCCGGCGGGCCCGGTGGCCGGCCGAGGGGGTCCCGTGGCCGGCCGGGGTGCCCCGGGGAGCGGGTCCGGCCGGGACCCGCCCCCGCCCGCACGGGACAGGCCGCGGGACAGGCCGAGGCCGACCCGGCAGCCGCCCGCCACGGGTGCCGCCCGCCTGGTGGCGGTGGCGTCAGCGGGCGACCAGCTGCAGCTCCGCGGACGCCTCCTCGACCATCGCCACGCCGATCCGGCTCACCCGGACCGAGAACGGCTCACCCGCGACGCGCAGGCCGGTCAGCTGCAGCTCACCGAGCGGCGCGGTGCTGGCCGGGCGGACCAGCACCCGCCCGCCCGGGACGTCCGGACGGACCCCGGCGAGCGCGAACACCGCGTGCACCGCGCCGGCCGCCGAGACCGCCGCGGGGCGGCAGGCCGCCGGGTGCGGCACCGGCGGGCAGCCGGGCGTTCGCTGCTCCCCCGCGTACATCTCCGGCAGCCGCCCCTCGAAGTGGGCGGCTGCGCCGAGCAGGCCCTCCAGCAGGGCCCCGGCCTCGTTCTCGTGGCCGGCTTCGGCCAGTCCGGCGATCGCGAGGGCGGTGTCGTGAACGCGCACCGCTCCGCTGCGGTGGCCGAGCGGGTTGAACCGGGGCGACTTGGCGCTGAGGGTGCGCAGGCCCCAGCCGCTGTCCAGTTCGGGCGCGGCCAGGCGCTGGGCGAGCAGTCTGGTCTGCTCGCGCTCCAGCAGGCTCTCGTGCCGCCCGCCCTCGGCGGAGAGCCCCGGGTCGAGGAGGTGGACGAGGGAGGAGGCGACCGCGGGCAGTGGCTGGCCGCCCGGTCCGAGGGCGGCCGCCGGGCGCCCACCGGAGAGGTCGTCGACCCAGAACCGGTCGCGGAAGCGTCCTCGCAGTACGGCCGCCCAGCTGCGCCACTCCTCGGCGCCGGGACGGCCGAAGGCCTCCAGGAGGTCGGCGCCGTGCAGGGCGGCCCGGTGCGCCTGGGCCTGGACCTCGGCCCGGGCCGCCACGGGGTGGGCGGCGCGGTCCTCGACCGGGCGGCTCAGGTCGGTGACGAAGCCGTCGACCAGGCCGCCGCGGAGGGCGCCGAGCGCGCGCTCGGCGGCCGGGAGCAGCTCGGCGACCTCCTGCCGGGGCATGCCCCAGCGCCAGGCCTCGGCCAACACGGTGATGAAGAGGAGCGTCGCCTCGGTGGCCGTGCAGGCGGGCGGCAGCTCGGGCCCGCCGTGCCGCAGGGCGCCGGGCAGCAGGCCTTCGGGGCGACGGCCGGGCTGACCCGGACCGCCCTGGCCGCCCGGCCCCGGCGCCGCTCCCGCCTGGCCGCCGGCGGGGCCGGGCTGCTGCCGGCGGGCCAGCGCCCGGAGGGTGCCGGCGGCCAGCCGGGTGCCGAGCGGGAGGATCATCCGGGCCGTCCACAGCGCGTCGGCCGGGGCGAGCCCGAACCTCCAGGGCGCGCCGGAGGCCGGGTAGAGGTCGGTCGGGCGGTCCGGGTCCGCGAACAGCAGGCCCCCGAGGGCGTCCAGGGATCGCGGTACCAGCAGCTCGACCCGGGGGTCGTCGCTCCGGATCTCCGGTTCCGCCCAGGGCAGCGGGACCCCGGTGCCGCGCCCGCCCGGCGGCCGGGGGCCGGGGGTGGTGCTCTCCAGCTCGGTGCGCAGCTCGACCGACCAACGGGCACCGGGCTGCACTTCGAGGTCCCAGCGCAGTACGCCGGCGCCGGCCAGGACGGCGTGCGGCGACGGCTTGGCACTGACGACGGCGCTGTGGGTGGGGCCCACCCACCGCAGCCCGGCGGACTGCACCTGGCCCGGCAGGTCCGGCGACCGGTGTCCGGCGGCGATCTCGCCGACCGGGCCGAGGTCGGTGCCGAGCGCGATCTCCAGCGGCAGCCGGGCGGGCCGGCTGCCCGTGTTGCGGACGGTGACGGTCTCGACGCCGTCGGCGTGCCGCAGCCGCTCGACGGTGAGCGCCGGGTCGGGGTCGGGGTCGCCGGGGATCCGGACCGCGCCGAGGAAACGGGCCTGCGCCGCCGTGGTCAGCGTCCCCTGGAGGGGCAGCGGCTCCATGCCGCCGATCCGCAGCTCCATCCGGGCCAGCACCCGGACGCCGGAGCGGTAGAAGCCGTGGAGACCGTGGCCACGCAGCTGCCCGTCCGGCCCGGAGGCGGCCATCGCGGGCGCGTTGACGCAGAGCACCGCGTGGTGGACGGCTGCGGGCTGCGGACGTGGTGGGGCCGAGGCCCGTGCCTGGCCGGCGGGCGCGCCCGCGGGGACCTGGTCGGGGCGGCCGACGGGTCTCGGCGCGCCGGCCACGGTCTCGGCCGGCACGGCCTCTGACGGCCTCGCCTGTGGTGGCCTCATGGCGGTCACCGGACTCTCCTCCCCTCGGCGGTCCGGTGGCCGGTCAGGCCGGTGGGCCGCGAGCATGCTCGATCGCGTGCTGTGGTGCCTGGCCGGCGGGGTTTCCCGTCGGCGTGTGCCGTGCCTGGCCGTACCCGGCGCCGGGTCGTGCCATGCGGCGCGCGGCACCGCTCCGGCACCGGCCCCGCCTCGCCCCGGGCACCCCGTGGTGCCCGCGCGTCGTCTTGTCCGGCGGCCGGCGGTGCCGGTGACGCCGTGTCCCGCCCGGTGCCCCGGACCGGCCGTCGCCGGGCGGCGGGGCACGCCGCTTCCTCGGTGTGCCGGCCCGCCCGGTCGGCCGTCGGCGCTTTGACGGACCCGGCTCCGGGCCCACCGCGGCTCGGTCCGTCTCCGGATCCGGAGGCCTTCCGGGCGAAGTGCCCCCGGGGTGAACGCCACCGACCGGTCGCAGGTAACGCCCGGCGCACCGGTTCGGAGCTCCCGACCGTGGTTCCGGGTGGTCGTCCCGGTGCTGCCGTGGCGTCGTTCCGGCGTCGTTCGGGCGTCGTTCCGGTCGGACACGACCGCCGGGGCCTCAGTGCACGGCCCGCGGACGGCGCAGCAGGCGGGTGGCCGAGGAGGGCAACCGCCGAGCCGGTGCCCGAACGCCGTCAGGATACGGTGCGGGGGTCGCGGCGCCCGCACCGGCAACACCGTGGACGGCGACACGACCGCTGTGACCTGCACATACCGAGGAGTTGTATGTCCACCGCCAGCCGGCTGCCCGGGATCGTCACGACCGACCACGTCTTCCAGCTGCCCCTCGACCACGCCGCCCCACAGGGCGAGCAGATCGAGGTGTACGCCCGCGAGGTGGTGGCCCCGGGCCGCGAGAGGGACGACCTGCCCTGGCTGCTCTTCCTCCAGGGCGGGCCCGGTGGCAAGGCCGGACGCCCGCTCGGCCGCGACGGCTGGCTTGAGCGCGCCCTCGACGACTACCGGGTGCTCCTGCTCGACCAGCGCGGCACCGGCCGGTCCACGCCCGCGAACCGGCAGACCCTCGCCCGGCGCGGCGGCGCCCGGCAGCAGGCGGACTACCTGGCGCACTTCCGCGCGGACTCGATCGTGCGGGACGCCGAGCTGATCCGCCGCCGGCTGCTCGGCGACGACCGGCGCTGGAGCGTGCTCGGGCAGAGCTTCGGCGGCTTCTGTACCCTCGCCTACCTCTCGATCGCGCCCGAGGGCCTGCACGAGGCGTTCATCACCGGTGGCCTGGCCGGCCTGCACAGCTCGGCCGACGACGTCTACCGGGCCGCGTACCCGCGGGTCGTCGCCAAGAACGAGGGGCACTACGCCCGCTTCCCGCAGGACGTCGAGGCCGTGCGGCGGATCGCCGCGCACCTGGCCGCCTCGCCCGCGACGCTGCCCGGTGGCGGGCTCCTCACCGTCCAGGCGTTCCAGGCCCTCGGGATCGTGCTGGGCGGCGGCAGCGGTTCCGGCAGCCTGCACTACCTCCTGGAGGAGGCGTGGGTGGAGGGAGCGGCCGGGCCCGAGCTGTCCGACACGTTCCTGGCCGGCGTGCAGGCGAAGCTCTCCTTCGCCGAGGGGCCGCTGTACGCCGTGCTGCACGAGTCGATCTACGGGCAGCGGTCGGTCGACCCGGCCGGGACCGCGTGGTCGGCCGAGCGCGTCCGCAAGGAGTTCCCGGAGTTTGACGCCCTGGCTGCGCTGGACTCCGGGGCGCCGGTGCTGTTCACCGGGGAGATGATCTACCCCTGGATGTTCGACACCGACCCGGCGCTGCGGCCGCTGAAGGAGACCGCCGAGCTGCTCGCCGCCCGCACCGACTGGGCCGACCTGTACGACCCGGCGCGGCTGGCCGCCAACGAGGTTCCGGTGGTCGCGGCGGTCTACCACGACGACATGTACGTCGACACCGCCGACTCGCTGGCGACCGCCCTCGCCGTGCGCGGCCTGCGGACGTGGATCACCAACGAGTGGGAGCACGACGGCCTGCGGGTGAGCGGCGGCAAGGTACTCGACCGCCTGATCGCGATGGCCCACGGCGAGGCGTAGCCGGCCGGGCATTGACCGGTCCGGTCGTGGCCTGCCGGCACACCACGGGTCTGCGTGCACCAGCGCGGGGCGGACGGCGGCACGGAGCCGGCCGGTGGCCTTCCCCGGGCCTCCGCCGGCCGGGCGGGACCATTGCCCCGCCCGGCCGGCGGGGAGACGCGGCAGGAGGAGTCCGCCGCCGACGGTGTCACTGCGCATGCCGCGATCCGATCGCCGGGCCCCGGACGCCCCGGCACCGGCCGCGTCGGCCGGCCGGTGCGGCCGGTGCGGCGGGAGCCCAGGGCGAGGCGCGGCCCAGCCGCAACTTGCGCGCGGCGCGCGGCTGCGAAGACGGCCGGCAACCGGCCAGGCGGTCCGTCCGCTGTCGCAGTTGTGCGACCGGGCCGCCGGGCGGGCCCTCCACCCGGTCCGCCGACCCGTGCGACGGCACGGCGCCCGAGGCCCCGGGGGCGGCGGACCCGGACGGACCCCGGCGGGCCCGCCGGCGTCGGGACTTCGAGGGGGTCGGATCGCGCGGTTCGTCGGGGCCCCGGCCCGGACCTCGGTCCGGGCCCTGGTCCTGGCCCCGATCCGGGCCCTGGTCCGGATCGCCCGGCGCGCCGCCCTGGGGCTCGTGCTCCGCACCGCGAGCCGACCCGGGCACCCGGCGGACTGCCGCCTCCTCCTCCGCCCCGGCACGGCGACGCCGCTCGGCATCCGCCCTCGCCAGCAGCGGGTCCGGGGAGAGACCGCCGTTCAGCGACTCGTAGAGCAGCTGGGCCAGCAGGTAGGAGGGGTCGAGGCGGAGCGCGTGGGCGAGCACGACCCGGGCCGTCGCGCTGTCCCCCGCGACCCAGGACACCCAGGCCAGCAGGGTGAGCGGGGGCGGGGCGTAGCCCGTGTAGGGCGGCACGCAGCGCCGGGCGAGGAACCGCCAGAGCCGCTGGGCGGGAGCGAGCTCGGCGGGCCGCGCGTACTCGGCGGCGCGGTCCCGGGTGCGCCGGTCCTGGAGCGCGACGAGCAGCTGTGCCGTCCGGTGTTCGTCGAGCTCGCGGGCGCCGGCCATGAACTCGGCCACGGCCCGGTCGAGCAGCTCGGTGCCCTGCTCCAGGGAGAGCACAGGCCCGAGCCCGGCGCCCCTGCCGTCCGTGACCCGGGCGAGCGCCAGTCGCTGCGCGTCGGCACCGGGCGGGCCGATCGGCGCCAGCCCGGCGACGATCGCCTTGCGGCTGCCGCGCGGCGCGAGACCGGCGAAGGTGGCCGCCGCCGCTCCGGGGCCGGGCGCGCGCCGGATCGGATGGCCCCCCGGATCGCAGCACCCCTCGCGGCGGCAGAGGAAGGACCACCAGCGCCCGGCGGAGACGCAGAGCGACTCCTTCACCGGTACTCCCCTGCTCTCGAAGGCCGCCCGCAGCTCCGCGGCGAGCGGTCCGAGCCCGGCGAGCACGGGCGGGCCGTGCTCGACGACGGGATCCTGGCAGAGGTAGAGGAGCACCTGGGCCGGGCGGCGGTCCCGCTGCTCGGACAGGCCGACGAGCAGGGCGGCCGTCTCGTCGGCGGCGGCCGCCCACTGCGCCGGCGACTCCGGGATGTCCAACCGGATCACCCCGCCCTGGTGGAGCTCCGGCCCCTGGAGACCGACGGCGACGATGCTGTCGTCGGGGAAGAAGCCGAGCAGGTAGGGCAGCAGCTCGGCCATGTCGGCCGGGCCCCGCATGGTGACCGGCCGGGTTCCCGGGGAGTGGCCGAAGGGAAGCGTGATGCGTTCGTTGTTCATGGCCGGAAGATTGCCGCAATTCGCGAAGGCCTCCGGATTTTTCTTTTTTCCTGTGGATAAACCCCGCCTGTGGATAAAACGTCCCCCGTTCGGGGCAGCCAGGACCACCCTCCCGAGCGATATTTGACGGCCGTTCAGCGGAAGAGCGGATGAAATGCACCCGGACTCCACCCGCCCGTGCACGGCCGCCGTTCGCCCATTGTCGGCACCTCGGGGTTACATGGACGGCATGCAGCAGCCGCAGACCCACACCACCGCCACCGACGACACCGCCACGTCCGGCACCGGCCCGGCGGGCACCGCCCCGGGTAGCGCCCCCGGCAGCGCCACGGCCGCCGACCGCGCCGAGGTCCGGGCGCGGGCCGAGGCCGTCCTGCGCGAACTCGCCGGGCCCGCCGCCACGCTCCGCGACGACCAGTGGACGGCCATCGAGGCCCTGGTCGTCGACCACCGGCGGGCCCTCGTGGTGCAGCGCACCGGCTGGGGCAAGTCCGCGGTCTACTTCATCGCCACCGCCCTGCTGCGCGCCCGCGGCGCCGGGCCGACGGTGATCGTCTCCCCCCTGCTCGCCCTGATGCGCAACCAGGTGGAGTCGGCGGCCCGGGCCGGTATCCACGCCCGCACCATCAACTCGGCCAACACCGACGAGTGGGACGCGATCCAGGCCGAGGTCGCGGCCGGGGCGGTGGACATCCTGCTGGTCAGCCCCGAGCGGCTGAACAACCCCGACTTCCGCGACCAGGTGCTGCCCAAGCTCGCCGCCTCCACCGGCCTCCTGGTGGTCGACGAGGCCCACTGCATCTCCGACTGGGGCCACGACTTCCGCCCCGACTACCGGCGGCTCCGCACCATGCTCGCCGACCTCTCGCCGGGCGTCCCGGTGCTGGCCACCACCGCCACGGCCAACGCCCGGGTCACCGCCGACGTCGCCGAGCAGCTGGGCACCGGCGCCACCGACGCGCACGCCCTCGTGCTGCGCGGGCCGCTCGACCGCGAGAGCCTCACCCTCGGCGTGCTCTCCCTGCCCGATCCGGCGCACCGCCTGGCCTGGCTGGCCGACCACCTCGACCGGCTGCCCGGCTCCGGCATCGTCTACACCCTGACGGTCGCCGCCGCCGACGAGGTCACGGCCTTCCTGCGCGAGCGGGGCTTCGCGGTGGCCTCGTACTCGGGCCGCACCGAGGACGCCGAGCGCCGGACCGCCGAGGCGGACCTGCTGGCCAACCGGGTCAAGGCCCTGGTCGCCACCTCCGCGCTCGGCATGGGCTTCGACAAGCCCGACCTCGGCTTCGTGGTCCACCTGGGCTCGCCGAGCTCGCCCATCGCCTACTACCAGCAGGTGGGCCGGGCAGGCCGTGGCGTCGACCGGGCCGAGGTACTGCTGCTGCCCGGGCGCGAGGACGAGGCGATCTGGCGCTACTTCGCCTCGCTGGCCTTCCCTCCGGAGGAGCAGGTGCGCCGCACCATCAACGCGCTCGCCGAGGCCGGCCGGCCGCTCTCCACCGCCGCCCTCGAGCCCCGGGTGGACCTTCGCCGCGCCCGCTTGGAGACCATGCTCAAGGTCCTCGACGTGGACGGCGCGGTGCGGCGGGTCAAGGGCGGCTGGACCGCCACCGGGCAGAGCTGGCAGTACGACACCGCCCGGTACGCCAAGGTCGCGGCCTCCCGCGAGGCCGAGCAGCGGGCCATGCGCGAGTACGCGTCGGGTACCGGATGCCGGATGGAGTTCCTGCGGCGGCAGCTCGACGACGAGCAGGCCGTGCCGTGCGGCCGCTGCGACAACTGCGCTGGACCGCTGCACACCCCTGAGGTGTCCGCCGAGGCACTGGACGCGGCCCGGGCCGCGCTCGGCCGGCCCGGGGTGAGCTTCGAGCCGCGCCGGCTCTGGCCCACCGGCATGGACGCGCTGGGCGTGCCGCTCAAGGGCCGCATCCCGGCGGGCGAGCAGGCCGAGACCGGCCGGGCCCTCGGGCGGCTGTCCGACATCGGCTGGGGAAACCGGCTGCGCACCCTGCTCGCCGACCAGGCGCCCGACGTTCCCGTCCCCGGCGAGGCGGTGGACGCCCTGGTCGCGGTGCTGGCCGACTGGGCACGCGGCCCCGGCGGCTGGGCCGGGCCCGCGACCACCGAGGGCGCCCGGCTGGAGCGGCCGGTCGGCGTGGTGACCATGGCCTCGTCCGGTAGGCCGCAACTGGTCGGCAGCCTCGGCGCCCGGATCGCCGAGATCGGTCGGCTGCCGCTGCTCGGACAGTTCGAGTACGCGACCGGACAGCCCCCGCACGGTGCGCGCAGCAACAGCGCCCAGCGGCTGCACTCCCTGGCCGGCGCGCTCGTCCTGCCGCCGGAGGTGGCGGCCGCGGTGGCCGGGGCGGGCGGGCCGGTGCTGCTGGTGGACGACCTGGTCGACTCCGGGTGGACGGTCACCGTCGCCGCCCGGCTGCTGCGCAAGGCCGGGGCGAGCGCGGTCCTGCCCCTCGTACTGGCCGTGCAGGGCTGAGGCACCGGGCCGGAGAGGGAGAGGGCCGACACGACGGGCGGGACGGGGGAGCGGTGGGCCGGTGCAGGACGGTGGACCCGGAAGGCCCGACAGCGACCATCACTCGAATGGAGCAACGGAGGCGATCGCCGGAACAACCGCGACCGCAAGACGCATCGATCGGGGACGGAGGGGCGGATGTTGCTCGAGATGCTGCGCAGAGGCCTTCGGGCGCCCCGGATCACGATCTGGCGCCGCCCGACTGACACCCGCACGGCGGTGGAATATATCTGGCAGAACGTTGGCTTTCGGGCGCCGTTCATCATTTCATCGTTGCCGCTCCGCCCCATCTGCCCTGAGAATCGGACCGTACCCGGAAGCCGGTCCGATGGACCAGGCCTTCGGCGTACGCAGGTACCCGCGCGCCCGTGGGTCGGGAAGGAGGATCGTGATCAACGGTATCGGCCGAGGTCAGTATCCCCTCGCCCGGAGTTCGTCGCCCAGACGGGTGCTCGATCTGGAGGCGTGGGCGGCCGCGGGGGTCCCGTTGCTGCGCGATCCGCGCGAATTCGTCCTGGAGCTGCACCAGCGCCACCTGCCCCAGCCGGGCACGGTCGTGGTCGGCGTGGTGGACGCGTCGCACCGGCTGACCGCCTCCGCCTCGTTCGCACCCTGGCCTCACGACACCGACGGCTGGCAGCATCGCAACGCGATCCTTTCGCACCTGCGCCAGGTCACCCCGCACGACCTGCGACAGGCCGCCCCGACCCGGACGGCCGTGCTGCTGCGCTGCCGCGAGGGTGCGGCCGGCTGGACGGAGCAGGACGGCGCCTGGATGTGGGCCCTGCAGGATGCGGCCGTGCTGCACGGGCTGCGCTGCGGTTCCTACATCGCGCTGACCCCGGCGGGCTGGCAGGTCCTCGGCGACGAGCGCGGCGGACGCAACCCGAACGCGGGCTCCTGGGCGGACGGGCCGGTCCACACCGTGACGGAGCTGCCGCCCCGGTCGGTCCGGCTCCCACCGGCGGAGCGGAGCCAGCGTGGCGACCGGTCGCAGCGCCCCCGGGCGTCCGAGCTCCCGTGGACTCCGGCCCGCGTCACGGCCATCGAGCCGGCCCGGCGCACCGGGACCCGCTGACGCGACCCGCACCGGCGACGGGGCACGGAGCGCCACCGAACGCGGGGCGCGGTGCAACACCACCGAACACGGGGATCGGTGCGCCGGGAGCAGGCCTCGGACCTCCGGGGATCACCTGCTCCCACGCACCACCCTGCGCAACGACCGACCCTTCACGGCCACCGCGCCGCACACCCCGCGCTCCAGCACCCCGCGCACCGGCACCCAGGGCGCCCTGTACGCGAACCCTGCTCGGGCGCCCTGCACAACCACCCGGCGCGGGCCGCACAACGCGAACCGGGCCCGGCGCCTCGGCGGCATCGGGCCCGGACGGTCCAGGGGTGTCAGGCGGGCAGACGCCCGCTGGTCGGGCCGGCGGCGGCCGCGGCTGCGGGACCGGCGTCGCCGCAGACCACCAGGAGCGCGGCCGTGTGGCCGAGCGCCTTGGTGTACGCCTCGGCGGCGCGGCCGGCCGTACCGCCGTTGACGACCAGCACGACCACCTCACGGCGGGCCGGACGGGTCAGCGCGGCGTCGGCGTAGAACACGTCCCCGCCCTCGGCGAGTTGCGCCCAGTAGCGCTCCTCGCCGAAGGAGAGCTCGTGCTGCTGCCAGGGGTGCGCCGCGCCGACCGTCAGCACCAGGATGTCGCCCGGCTTGCGCCCGGCGTCCAGCAGCTGGTCGACCGCCTCGTCCGCGCGGTCCAGGGCCTGTGCCTTGGTGGCGGCGACCAGCTGGACCTCGGGCTGCGGTGCGGCGGGCGCCGGGCGGCGCGGGCCGGGCTTGGGGATCTGGGCCGTACGCGGCGGCCCCGGGCGGTCGGCGCGCGCCGGCGCCGACCGCGCAGGTGCGGGACGCGGGCCCGGCACCGGAACCGGTGCGACGACCGACGGTGCGGCAGCCGCGGCCGACGGTGCGGTAGTGGTCGAGCTGCCAACGGCAGGCGTGGGAAGGGCTTGTGCGTCCGACTCGCGTGGGAAGGGAACGCCGGGGCCCGGGAGGCTCTTGTGAATCTCCGGCTCCTCGGGGAAGACAGGCATACCCGGATATCTATCAAATGCCGGTCGGGCGCGCACGGGCACCCCACCAATTGGGCACCACGAACCGACCGCCCCCACCCCGGCAATTCCCGACGGAACGTCAGAAACCGAGCGTCAACTGTTCGTCGGCCGGTCCGCCGGAACCCGCTCCGCCCGTACCCACGCCGACCCTGTTCCGCTTCAGATGACGCCACTGGGGCAGGCCGTCCATGTACGCCCAGGAGAGCCGGTGCTGTTCGGTCGGGCCGAACTCCTCCAGCGCGGCACGGTGGACCGGCGACGGGTAGCCGGCGTTGTCGGCGAAGCCGTACTCCGGGTGCGCCTCGCCGAGTTCGGCCATCATGCCGTCGCGGTGCACCTTGGCGAGCACCGAGGCGGCCGAGACGCAGATGCAGGACTGGTCGCCCTTGATCACCGTGCGCACCCGCCAGGGGCCGCCCAGGTAGTCGTGCTTGCCGTCGAGTATCACCGCGTCCGGCTCCACCGGCAGTGCCTCCAGCGCGCGGACGGCGGCCAGCCGGAGGGCGGCGGTCATCCCGAGCTCGTCACACTCCAGCGCGGTGGCGTGACCGAGCGCGTACGCGGTCACCCAGTCGGCGAGCACCGGGGCGAGCGCCTCACGACGCAGCTCGGTGAGCAGCTTGGAGTCGGTCAGACCCTCCGGCGGCTTGCGCAGGCCGGTGACGGCGGCACCCACGGTGACCGGGCCGGCCCAGGCGCCGCGCCCGACCTCGTCGAGGCCGACGACGATCTTGGCGCCGGCCCGGCGGAGCGAGCGCTCGACGGAGTGCGTCGGCGGAACGATGGGCATCGCGGCGTCCTTCGAGTGGGGCAACCTCCAGCCTAAGCCCCGCCCGGAGCCGCCCCGACCATCCCGTCCCGGCCCTCCCGCCGTGACCATCCCGCCCCACGCCCCGGGCCCCCGCGCCCAGGACCCGACGGGCGACGCCGCCGCCCAGACCCTCACACCCCGCCCCGCTCCGGGGCACTCGGAATCCCGGGGCACCCAGGCCCCACGGCCATCAAGCCCTGCGGCCCTCAAGCCCCGCGGGCACGCAAGGCCGCCAGAACCCCCTGGGCGCTCAGCCACCTCGGCCCGCCAGGCACTCAGGCCCACTCATGCCCCTGAGGCCCCCGACCCACGACCCACGACCCCCGCCGCCTCACGCGCGGATCAGCGGCATCATCACCTCGTCGACCAGCTCGACCGCGAAATTCGCCCCGATCTCCCGCCCGCAGGTCTTCACCCGGTACATCAGCATCGCCGGGGCCACGTCGGCCACGAGCGGGGTGGCCGCGCCGGGCCGGACGTCGCCGCGCCCGGCGCCCCGGCGGAGGATGTCCAGAATGGTGCCCTTGGTCGGTTCAATCACCCTCCGCGTGATGAAGTCCTTGAACAGCTCGGCCTGCTCGTGGTCCAGCTCGGACATCAGCGCGTTCATCGCGGCACCCGCCCGGGAGCCCATCGCCGCGGTGAAACCCTCGATGAGCAGCAGGAGTTCACTACGGGTGGACCCGAGGTCCGGCGTATCCGAAGGACGTGGCAGAGTGGAGTCCAGGGCGTCGATGACCAGTTCGACCTTGGACGCCCAACGCCGGTACAGCGCGGCCTTCCCGGTCCGCGCGGCACCGGCGACGCCTTCCATCGTCAGCCGCGCGAATCCGCCGGAGGTGAGCTGATCGAGCGCGGCCTCGAAGATCGCCTGCTCAAGTTCCTTCCCCCGGCGGCGCGCCGGCCGGGAGAGGACCTCGGCGGCCGCCTTGACCGGACAGAGCGCCGCGAGCGCAGCCACCGGGGTGACAGGTGTCGGTTCGGGGACGACCGGGCGTTCTCCCGGGCGCCCCGCAGTCCGCTCCACGGCCCGGCCGGCCGTCGCACCCACCGCCTGGCGTCGCACCAACTGATCCATCGTCACCAACCTTAGAGAACGCTTGCGTTCACAATCTCGCCCAGGATATCGTCCACATTAGTGAACGATTCCGTTCCTTCATAGCCAGCGGGACGCCGTAGGGCTGTGCCGGACCCAGGGTCCGCAGCATACGAAGCAATAGCCAGCAGGGGGCATCAACTTGGCTATCTCCGACACACTCAGCAAGAGCACACCATCGCAAGGCGACCAGGGCCGGCACAAGGGCATCACCCTGGCCGTCATCGCGGCCACGCAGCTCATGGTGGTGCTCGACGCCACGATCGTGAACATCGCGTTGCCGCAGATCCGGGACGCGCTGCACTTCTCCACCACCAACCTGTCGTGGGTGATCAACGCCTACACGCTGACCTTCGGCGGCCTGCTGCTGCTCGGCGGTCGCGCGGGCGACATCCTCGGCCGCCGCCGGGTGTTCATCGCCGGCACGCTGCTGTTCGGCCTGGCCTCGCTGCTGGGCGGCTTCGCGCAGGACGGCGGGATGCTGCTCGCCGCCCGCGCCCTGCAGGGCATCGGCGGCGCGATCTGTTCGCCGACGGCCTTCGCCCTGATCGCGACCAACTTCGAGGAGGGGCCGGAACGCAACAGGGCGTTCGGCGTCTTCTCCGCGGTGGCCGGGTCGGGTGCCGCGATCGGCCTGCTGGCCGGCGGCCTGCTCACGGAATACCTGGACTGGCGCTGGGTCTTCTTCGTCAACGTGCCGATCGCAGTCCTGATCGCGTTCGCCGCCCCGCGCTACATCGCCGAGTCGGAGCGCCAGGAGGGCCGCTTCGACCTTCCCGGAGCGCTCACCTCGACGCTGGGCCTGATCGGCCTGGTCTACGGGTTCATCCGGGCCGCCTCGGACGGCTGGACGGACACCGTGACGCTGGGCTCGTTCGCCGCGGGCGTACTGCTGCTGTTCGCGTTCGTCGTGATCGAGCGCAGGACCGCCCAGCCGATCACCCCGCTGCACCTGTTCCTCGACCGGAACCGCACCGGTGGCCTGGTGATGATGCTCTGCCTGGCCGCGGCCATGTTCGGCATCTTCTTCTACATCACGCTGTTCGTGCAGGGTCCGCTCGGCTACAGCCCGCTGCGGGCCGGCGTCGCCTTCCTGCCGATCAGCGCCTCGATCATCGTGGCGGCGCAGGTCGCCTCGGCACTCCAGGCGAAGTACGGCCCCAAGCCCTTCATGGTCACCGGCGCCGTCCTGGTCACCGCCGGCCTCAGCTGGCTCACCCGGATGAACGCCGACAGCGGCTACGTCGACAGCATTCTCGGCCCCACGGTGATGTTCGGCTTCGGCATGGGTCTGATCTTCGTCCCGGTCATGCTGCTCGCCGTCGCAGGCGTCTCCACCCGTGACACCGGCGCCGCCTCCGGCCTGCTCAACTCGATGCAGCAGATCGGCGGTTCGCTGGGCCTGTCGATCCTGACCACCGTGTTCGCCCGGTCCTTCGACGACAAGAAGGCCGAGCTGATGGCGGCGACCCCGAAGAACGTCGTGCCGACCAAGGAACAGCTCGCGGAGGCCGGCAACCAGATGCTGGCGTACGGCATCTCGCACGCCTTCATCGTGGGTGCGGCGCTCGCGGGTGTCGCCCTGCTGTCGGCCGTGTTCGTGATCAAGGCCAAGGCCTCCGACCTGCCGTCGGACGCCGCAGGTGTCGTGCTGCACTGAGGCCGGGCACCGAGTCGGACGCCGTACCGAGGTCAGGCCGTGGCGGCCTCACCGCAAGGGCCGGCCGGGAGCAGCATCGCTCCCGGCCGGCCCGGTCGTTTCCGTGACGGCGGCGAAGTGCCGACGCCCGACATCAGCACTCGCCGACGAACCCTCCGGTTCAGCACTCGCCGACGAACCCGCGGGATCAGTACTCGCCGACGAACCCGCGGAATCAGTACTCGCCGACGAACCCGCGCTGCAGGCCCACCGCCTTGCAGGCGTCCGAGGCGGCGTTCCCCGGACCGACCGGCGGGTGGTCCAGCAGGATCCCGCGGGAGCGCGACTCGGCGAGGCTGGTGGCGTACCAGGGCGAGGCCTCGTCGGGAAGGTCGAACCACTGCTTCTCCAGGGCGCAGGTCCGGTGGTTCGCGGGCAGCCGGTCGAGGGCCGGGACGGCGTCGAGCGAGAGGTCACGGACGTTGCGCAGGTCGATCTGCCCGGTGCGCTCGAAGCGGGCCACGTTCTGCTCGGCGACGATGGCGTCCGGCCCCATCAGCCCGTAGACGGCGGCGGTCAGTGCGCCGCTGAGCACCACGGCGCGCGGCAGCCAGGCGGCGGAGCGGACCAGCCCGGCCGTGATCAGCAGCACGAACACGACGCCCAGCCAGGCCTCGACCACCAGCACCCAGAGCCGCAGCCTGGTCAGCCCGGAGGCGTCGACGTAGAACCACATCCGGCCGAGCGCCGAGGCGACCACGACCAGGGTGAGCAGACTGAGCGCGCCGAGCAGGATCCGGGCCAGTCGGCGGTCCGACTCCGTGCTGCGCGGCGCCCAGCGCTTGGCGACGGCGACCACGACCAGGGTCAGCACGGTGACGGCCATCAGCTGCCAGAAGCCCTGCCGGGCGTACTCGGAGCGGCTCATCCCGGTGTTCTCCATGATCGAGTCCCGGCCGCCGAGCACCACCACGGCCTGGACCAGCGCGAAGGCGCCGAACATCAGGTTGAGCGCGGCCAGCGGCAGCACCCACTCCAGTCGGCCGCGCTCGCGGCCCGGGCGGATCACGGTGCGGTCCCAGCGGCGCGGGCCGGCCGCGATGTGGGCGAAGCCGAGCGCGGTGACCAGACCGAGGACGAAGAGCACGAAGCGCAGCGGGAGTTCGCCCAGGTCGAGGCTGGGGCTGAGGCTCCCCAGGACGTCCGCCATGGCCGCGTCGGCGCTGGCGAACAGCCAGCCGAAGACGGTCAGCAGCACGGCGGCCACCACGACGGCCCGCAGCACCGGAACCACCTTGCCGCGGCCGGGCAGGGCGAGGCCGCGCAGGCCGTCCCGGGCCCAGCGAAGGCCGGGCACGAGCTGCCAGAGGATGCCGGGCAGCGCCAGCAGCACGCCCGCCCAGCGGCGGCCGCCGTGCAGGGCGAGCGAGGCCAGGGCCAGCGCGCAGACCGTGGAGAGCACCGTCGGCCAGCCCGCGTCGAAGAGCGCGGGCACCGCGAGCAGGGCCAGGGCGAGCACGCTCCACGCCACCGTCCAGGCGCGTATTCGCCGGCCGGCCGACCAGGCGGGGAGGCCTGCGCCGGTGGCGGCGACCGTGCCGCAGAGCAGCAGGTTCACGCCGAGGCCGCTGTCCATCAGCCAGGCCGTCAGCAGGCCGGTCAGCACTGCCGCGAGCAGCGCCCGCGGCGGGGCCGGGGCCTTGGCGCCCGGATCGCTGGGGCGCAGCCACCCGTTGGGCCGGGGCACCGCTCCGGCGGCCGGCGCACGGTACGGGTTGGCCGGGCCGGCCGGGCCGCGGTACGCGTCGAACGCCGCCTGGCCGCCGCCCGGAGCGCCAGGTGCACCGGGTGCACCGGGCCCGAACGGGCCGGGCCTGGCTCCGGGCCCGCCAGCACCAGGCCCGTCAGAACCGGACGCACTCGCCCCCGCCCCCGCACTAGCACTCGCATCGGAGGCACCAACACCGGAGGCACCCGCACCGGTGGCGCCGGGATCGGACGGCCCGTCCCCCGGTGCGGGCGTGGAAAGACCTGACACGCGTTCCCCCTCAGAGGTCGGTGGGCATGCGGAAGCCGCCCTGGGGGCAGTCCGCGGCAGGCGCCCGGAGCGCCGCTACTGCAGCAGACTGTAGACCATTCTGAACAGGTTCAAAAACGTGGGAAGCGCCTCTGTCACTGGTCTGTGACAAAGGCGCCCCCGGGCCCTGCCCCGAACATGAGGGCAGGTCAGCGGCTCAGTAGGAGCCGTACAGCGAGTACGTCAGCGAGTCCTTCACCGCCGGCCCGAAGTCCGCCGGCAGCTGCCGAAGGGCACCACCGCGTCGCTGTAGACCGCCGGCTGGTACTGGTCGTTGGGCGCTGCACCGACCGGTCCGACGTGCACGCTCAGCGAGGTCAGCGGCACGGCCGAGGCGCCCGTGGTGATCCGGCTGCCGTTGAGGTGATTGGAGTCGGTGTCGTCGACCAGCGAGCCCACCGCGGTGTTGCCGAGCGTCTTCGGCGGTGCGCCCCCGGTGGTGAACGAGAGCGTGGCCGGGTTCGCCGTTCGGCGTGCCCGTCTCGGCGGGCCCGTTCGACGTGCCCGTTTCGGCGTGCCCTTGTCGGCCAACTGCCCTTAACGGTGTACCGGTTGTGCGGCAAGCGCGTCCACGGAACCACCACAATCGCCGGCCGGGCGGCGTCACCCCTTGACGGATCCGGCCAGCAGACCGCGGACGAAGTACCGCTGGAGGCTGAAGAAGACCACCAGGGGGATCACGATCGACAGGAACGCCCCGGCCGTGAGGAGCTCCCAACGTCCGCCGAAGGACCCGGAGAGCTGCGCCAGCCGGACCGTCATCGGCGCCACCTCGGGGGTCCCGCCGGCAAAGGTCAGTGCCACCAGCAGGTCGTTCCAGACCCAGAGGAACTGGAAGATCGCGAACGAGGCCAGCGCCGGCGCGCAGAGCGGCAGCACGATCGACCGGAAGATCTTGAAGTGCGAGGCGCCGTCCACCACCGCCGCCTCCATCAGGTCCCGCGGCAGCTGGGCGATGAAATTGTGCAGCAGGAAGATCGCCAACGGCAGCGCGAACATGGTGTGCGCCAGCCAGACGGGCGCGTACGTGCCCTTGAGGTCCACCGCCGGGATCAGCGTCAGCGGGCCCAGGTGCGCGCCGCCGGAGAACAGCCGAAGCAGCGGGATCAGCGCCATCTGGATCGGCACCACCTGGAGTGCGAAGACCACGAAGAACACCGCGTCGCTGCCCCGGAACCGCACCCAGGCCAGCCCGTACGCGGCCATCGCCGCCAGCACCAGCGGGAAGAGCGTCGCCGGGACGCTGATCGCCAGCGAGTTCACCAGGAACGGCATCAGACCGGTGGAGACGCCGGAGCCGCCCTCGAACAGCACCGTGTGGTAGTTGGAGAGGCCGAGGTCCGGGTGGAGGAACGCGTTCCACCAGCCGTTCGCGGTGACGTCCTGCTTGGGGCGCAGCGAGGTCACCAGCAGGCCCAGGGTGGGGATGGTCCAGAGCACCGTCACCGCGATCACGAAGACCGAGGCGAGCGGGGAGCCGAAGGCCTGGCGGACCGGGCCGCGGCGCCCGGCCAGCGGCCGGCCGGCTCCCGTCCCGCGGCGCCCGCCCGACGGGCCGCGCCCGCGCACCGGATCGAGCACGCTCATCGGACCCCACGCTCCTTCCGCAGCTGGACGATGTTGTAGGCCACCAGCGGCAGCACCGCGAGGAAGAGGATCACCGCGAGGGCGCTGCCCCGCCCGGTGTTGAACTGCACGAAGGACTGCGAGTACATCTCGTTGGCCAGCACCTGGGTGCCGAAGTTGCCGCCGGTCATGGTGCGGACGATGTCGAAGGCCTTCAGTGTGGTGATCATGACGGTGGTGAGCACCACCACCACCGTGGTGCGGATCATCGGCACCGTCACGTACCAGAACAGCCGCACCCCGCCCGCGCCGTCCAGCCGGGCGGCCTCGGTGACCTCGTCCGGGATCGCCTTGATGGCGGCGGAGAGGACCACCATCGCGAAGCCCGTCTGGACCCAGACCATCACCGCCATCAGCAGGAAGGTGTTCAGCGGCTGGGAGAGCATCCAGTTCGGCGGGTGCTCCCAGCCCAGCGCGATGGCGACCTGACTGAGCAGGCCGATCTGCTGCTGCGAGGCGTCCCGGGACTCGTAGACGAACTTGAAGATGATCGAGGCGCCGACCAGCGAGATCGCCATCGGCATGAAGATCAGCGACTTGTAGACCGCCTGGCCGCGCATCCGGTCCACCAGCAGCGCCAGCACCAGGCCCAGGCCGGTCGCGGCCAGCGGCGCGACCACCAGCCAGAGCAGGGTGGTGACCAGGATCTTCTGCACCGAGTCGGTGGTGAACGCCCAGCCGAAGTTCTCGCCGCCGACGAACCGGCTGCTGTCGTCGTTGTACAGGCTCAGGTAGACGGTGCGGACCAGCGGGGCGACCAGGCCGACCAGCAGAAGCACGACCGCCGGGCCGAGGAAGACCGCGACGGCCAGCGGCCGGGCGATCCGGCCGGAGGCCCGGCCGGCGACCAGGAAGACCAGCAGCAGGATGCCGAGGAAACCCGCGATCGCACCGAAGCTGTTGCCGAACTTGACGGCCGCGTCGCCCCAGGAGCCGTCGGCCAGCGCGGCGGACGGCCGGGGGCCGGCGAGTACGGACATGGCTGCACGTCCTTTCCCTGCCCCGGGCGGAGCGGAGGGGCGGGCGGTGCGGGTGGGTGGCCCCGCACCGCCCTCGACGGATGGACCCTGGCGGCGGCCGCTACTGCGGCCAGGCCGCGTCGATGTCGGCGGCGGTCTTCTGGATCGACTGGCCCTCGGCGAACCAGGCGGTCAGCGACTTCCACTCCTGCCCGGCCCCGACAGCGGCCGGCATCAGGTCCGAGCCGTCGAAGCGGAAGGTGGCCGCCGGGTCGGTGAGCGCGTCGGCGGAGAGCCGGTCGATCGGGTCGGTGTACAGGCTCTTGTCCACGCCCTGGTTGGCCGAGACCCAGCCGGTGGCGGTCTTCACCCGGCTGCTCGCCCACTCCGGGCTGGACAGGTAGTTCTGCACCGCCTGCACCTCGGGCCGGCTCGCGAACGCGGTCAGGAACTCGCCGCCGCCCTCGACCGGGTTGGCGACCTGCGGGTTCACCGCCGGCAGGTGGAAGGCGAAGATGTCGCCGTCCGGCCCGACGTTGGTGCCCTTCGGCCACTGCGCCTTGTAGAACGAGGCCTGCTGGAGCATGAAGCACTTGCCGGTGAGGACCGGCGCACCCGCGTCCTGGAAGGTCGTGGTGGCGATCGACTTCACGTCGCCGTAGCCGCCGTTGACCCACGCCGGGTTCTGCATCCAGTCCGCGACGGTCTTCATCGCCGTGGTGATCTTCTCGTCGGAGAACTTCACCTTGTGGGTCACCCACTGGTCGTACACGTCACCGCCGTACGAGCCCAGCACCACCTCCTCCAGCCAGTCGGTGGCCGGCCAGCCGGTGGCCGTCCCGGAGGCGATGCCACCGCACCACGGCTTGCCGCCGCCGGCCTTGGCGATCCGGTCGCTGAGCGCCATCAGGTCGGCCCAGGTCTTCGGCACCTCGTAGCCGGCCTGCTTGAAGGCCTTCGGCGAGTACCAGACCAGGGACTTCATGTTGGCGCTCATCGGCGCCGCGTAGAAGGTGCCGTTCACCGAGCCGTAGGTCTTCCAGACCGGGCTCCACTTCTCCTGGTTGGCGACGGTCTGCGCGGGCGGCTTCACCACCTTGCCGCTCTTCACCATCTGCGCCAGCAGACCGGGCTGCGGGATGATCGCGAAGTCCGGCGCGTTGCCACCGGTCACCCGCACCGGCAGCTGGGACTCGAAGTCGTTGGAACCCTCGTAGCTGATCTTGATGCCGGTACACGAGCTGAACTCGGACCAGGACTTCTCCAGATTGTCCGACTCCGGGCTGAGGATCGACGCGAAGACCGTCACCGTGGTGCCCGAATGCCCCGCGTACTGCTGGAACTTGGCGCAGTCACCGGCCAGGGTCTGGCCACCCCCGCCCGACCCGCCACCGGAGCTGCTCGAACTGTTCGAGCACGCCGCGGTCAGCGCCAGCGCCGCCAGCAGGGCGGGCACGGCCACCAGACGGCGGGAACGGGCGGAGGGCGAACTCGTGGACGGCACGGTCGGGGTGGGGGTCAATGCGGTCCTCCTCGCCAGGGCGCGCAGCGCCGGCAGTACGACAGAACGACATTGCGCTGTACCGGAGATCGACATGGACGCGGCGGCGGCCGATTTGACGACGTTAACGCAGCGGCCACCCCTCGCCAAGGTCCGCGTTCGACCTTCACCCGCACGTGGCCCAAGTTGTGACCCGTGGCCGCCCCGACAGGACCCCGGCCCGGACGCCGTAAACCCGGACCGGCCCCGGCCCGTATTCCGCGCCCCGGCAGGACCCCGGCCCGTCCACCGCGCCCCGGCAGGACCCCGACCCGTCCACCGCACCCCGGTCGGACGGAACCCCACCCCCGGGGCTCCGGACGTTCCCGGAAACGCCGCCGGGGCTCCGGACGTTCCCGGAAACGCCGACGGGGCTCCGGGTGTGCCCGGAAACGCCGACGGCCCCGCCCGGGCCGGGCGGGGCCGCACCACGACCGGCCGTCAGAACAGCCGGACCGGCAGCTCCCGCAGCGAGTTGACCACCAGCGACGGACTCGGCCGCAGCTCCGCGTCCGGCACCGCCACCGCGAGGTCCGGGAACCGCTCGAACAGCGCCGGCAGCGCCACCCCCGCCTCCAGCCGGGCCAGCGGGGACCCGGGGCAGACGTGCGGCCCGTGACCGAACGACAGGTGGCGGATCGGGTCCCGCGTGATGTCGAACAGCTCGGCGGTCACCCCGTGCTGGGCCGGGTCGCGGCCGATCGCGTTGTACGAGATCAGCACCGGCTCACCCTTCGGGATCACCACCTCGCCGACCTCGACGTCCCCGGTGGTGAACCTGAACAGGAAGTTGCTGGTCGGCGGCGTCCAGCGGAGCGACTCCTCGACCACCGCGTCCCAGCCGACCTTGCCCGAACGCACCAGCTCCAGCTGCTCCGGATGGGCCAGCAGCGCCCGCACCGCGTTGCCGATCAGGTTGACCGTGGTCTCGTGGCCCGCCGCGATGATCACCCGCAGGGTGGCCGCCGCCTCGGCGTCGCTCAGCGCGCCGCCCTCGGTGTCCGCCGCCAGCAGCACACTGGCGAGGTCGTCCCCGGGCGCCGAACGGCGCTGCGCCACCAGATCGTTGACGAAGGCGTTCAGCCCGGCGATGGTCGCCTGGATGCCCTCGGGGTTGGGCCGGATGCCGAAGAACCGCTCGTAGAGGTCACGCAGATGGCCGTGGTCGGACTCGGGCACGCCCAGCAGCGAGCAGATCACCGTCATCGGCAGCGGAAAGGCGAACGCGGTCTTGAGGTCCACCTCCCGCTCCCCCGCCGCCAGCGCGTCCAGCAGCCCTTGGGTGATCTCCTCCACCCGCGGGCGCATCAGCTCCACCCGGCGCGGCGTGAAGGCCTGCGCCACCAACGCCCGCAGCCGCCGGTGCTCGGCACCGTCGGTGGTCACCATGCTGGAACCGGGCACCGCCAGGCCGATCAGCGGCCAGGTCTTCGGCACGTCGCCGCGCTGGTACGCCGCCCAGTGCGCGGCGTCCTTCACCAGCCGGGCGTCGGTCAGCAGGTCCCGGGCGGCCGCGTGCTGCGTCACCGCCCAGGCGGCGACGCCACCCGGCAGCTCAACCGCCACCGCCGGGCCCGCCGCACGCAGCAGCGCACCCTCGGCGGCGTTGTCACGCGCCATCGGATCGAGGGCTATCGGAGCGGTCATCGGCACAACTCTCCTTGAGGTACTGGATCGTGAACAGCCCTGAACGGCCTGCCCGGCTCAGGCGTGGTAGCCCGCGGTGAACGACACCGGCAGCGCCATCAGCCCACGCACCCACGCCGACGGGCGCCAGACCAGCGCGTGCTCGGCCACCGCCAGCCGCAGGTCCGGCAGCCGGTCCAGCAGCACCTCGATCGCGGTGGTGGCGATCACCTCGGCCGCCTCCTGCGCCGGGAACGGGCAGCCGTGCTCGCCGTACGAGTAGCTCATGTGCGCCCGGTTGCCCTCGGCCGGGCTGCCGTCCGGCTGGCGCACCGACGGGTCCGCGTTGGCGCCCGCGAAGCCGAGCAGCACCATGTCCCCGGCTGCGATCCGCTGTCCGGCGAGCCGGGTGTCCCTGGTCGCCCAACGGCCGGCGAAGATCTGCGTCGGGGTGTCCTCCCAGAGCGCCTCGTTCAGCGCCTGGCTGATGCTGCGCCGGCCTCCGGAGAGCGAGGCGGCGAACCGCTCGTCGGTGAGCATCAGCCGCAGCGCGTTGGAGATCCAGTACGAGCTGGGCTGGTGGCCGGCGATCAGGATCACCCGCAGGTCGCGCATGATCTCGTCGTGCGACAGGCCCGCGTCGTGCTGGAGCATCGCGGTGGCGATGTCGTTGCCGGGGTGCTCGGCCTTCTCCTGGACCAGCTCCAGCATCACGCCGAGCAGCCGCTGCGCACCGGCGGGCGCGTCCGGGCCGCCGTCCAGCATGGTCAGCAGGCCGTCGATCAGGACCGGCGCCTGCGCCTCGCTCAGCCCGAACAGCCGGCAGAGGACCAGCAGCGGCATCCGGTGCGCGTACTCGGCGACCAGGTCGGCCTCACCGCGCCCGGCGAACTCGTCGATCAGCCGGTCGGCGATCTCCTCGGCGCGCTTGCGCAGCTCGTACGGGTCGACGGCGGCCAGCGCGTCGGTGACCGCCCGGGAGCGGCGGACGTGCTCCTCGCCCTCGGCGTACAGGATCGACGGCACCGGGGCCATCATCGGCTTGAGCGGCCAGTCCTCGGGGATGCTCTCCCAGGCGTTCCAGCGGGTGGAGTCGCGGCCGAACAGCTGAGGCTGACCGGTCACCAGCTGGAGCTCGCGGTAGCCGATCACCAGCCAGGCCGGGACGCCCCCGGCGAGCTCGACCGGGGCGACCGGGCCGTGGGTGGCCCGCAGCTCGCGGTAGAGCTGCCCCGGATCGGTCTGGAAGCGCGGCCCGTACAGCGGGGTGGCGCCGGCGTGCGCGGGGCAGCCCGGCGGCGGGGTGACGGCGGGCTCGGTCACGGGGTGCACTCCTCGTAGAGGGACGGGTCGGTGATGCCTTCTGTTGCGGGCAGGGCGGCCCCGGCCCCGCCGGGCCCCGCGCCTCGGGGCGAGTCCGCGCTACGGGCGCTGTCCGCGCCGCCGGCCCGGGACTCGTCGTGGGCCCCAGCCCCGGTCCGGGCGGCCTCCTCGACCCGCGCGGCCTCCTCGACCCGGGCGGCCAGGTGGCGGACCAGCTCGATCAGCACCTGCTTGCTCGACTCCCGGTCGCGCGCGTCGCAGTCCACCAGCGGGACGTCGGCCGGCAGGTCGAGCGCCTCCCGGACCTGCTCCAGCGTGTGGGTCGGCTCACCGAAGTTGTTCCGGGCCACGATGAACGGCGTGCCGTGGTGCTCCAGCCGGTCGATGGCGTACCAGGACTCCTCCAGCCGCCGGGTGTCCACCAGGACGACGGCGCCGAGGGCGCCGCTGAACAGGCGGTCCCAGAGGAACCAGAAACGCTCCTGCCCGGGCGCGCCGAACAGGTAGAGCACCTGGCTGGCGGAGAGCGTGATCCGGCCGAAGTCGAAGGCCACCGTGGTGGACCGCTTGCCCCAGGCGCCCGAGGGGTCGTCGATCCCCTCGCCCGCCTTGGTCATGGTCTCCTCGGTGTTCAGCGGACGGATCTCGCTGACCGCGCCGACCAGCGTGGTCTTGCCCACGCCGAAGCCGCCGACCACGACGATCTTCAGCGCGTTGTCGGCGGTGCCGCGCAGCGGGGTGCGCCGGGCCGCCGGTGCCTCAGAGCCGTTGGAGTCCATGCAGCACCTGCTTCAGCGTGTCGAGATCGGGCAGCCGGGCCTTGTTGGGCGCGAACCGCGGGTGGCGGGCGGTGATCGCCCCGGTCTCCAGCAGGTCGCCGAGCAGGATCTTCACCACCGACACCGGCAGCGACAGTTCCGCGGCGACCTCGACGACGGCGGTCGGGGCCTCGCACATCCGCAGGATGCGGGCGTGCTCCGACTGCATGCCCGAGGCCGGCTCCCGCTCGGCGACGATCAGGGTGACCAGGTCGAAGGCGTTCTCCGGGGACCGGCTGCGCCCCCGGGTGATGGTGTAGAGACGGTCCGGGTCGTCGTCACGGCCCGGCATGACCGGCCGCCCGGTCATGCCCGGGCGCTCTCGCGGTCCGCGGGCGCCGGGCCTGCCACGTCCTCGCGGGCCGGGGCACTCAGGTGCACGCCGATCTGCTCGATCAGACCGTGCATGTTGTGGCCGACCACGCCCACGTCCGCGTCGTCGTCGGTCACCACGGCGAGGTGGGCGCCCTCGCCGGCCGCCACGATGCAGAGGATGCCGCCGTGGAACTCGGTCATCGACTGCCGTACGCCGCCGCTGCCGTCGCCGAACTCGATCGAGGCGCCGTGCGCCAGGCTCTGCATGCCGGAGGCTATCGCCGCCAGCTGGTCCGCCCGGTCGGCGTCGAGGCCCGCCGTGTGGCAGAGCTTCAGGCCGTCGGCGGAGAGCACCAGGGCGTGCCGGGTGCCGGGGGTGGCCGTCAGCAGGTTTTCCAACAGCCAGTCGAGGTCACGGTCGGTGGCGCTGCTCATGAGGAGTCCTTCTCGGTGACGACGGGGGAAGCGTCGGGTGTGGTGTCCGTGGTGGGTGCACCGCCCTTGGCCTGCTGGGCGGCGCGACGGAAGGCGCCGAACCGGGCGGCGGCGCTCGCCGCGTCGGCACGGGCGGGCTCGGCGGCGGGGGCCGCCGGGGCGGTGGTGGCGAGCGTCTGCCCGCGGCGGCGCTGCGGCAGGCCGCTGTCGGTGACCGGCACGGGCGTCCCGGCCCTGTCAGCCGGGGCGGGAGCGGCCGGGGCGGGAGCGGCCGGAGCGGCGGGGGCCGGCACGGCGGGCGCTGCGGGCAGGGAGCGTGCGGGAGCGAGGGCGGGTGTGAGGGCCGGGGTGAGCGCGGGGCGCGCGGGAGCCGGCACGGTCGGCCGGTCCGGTACGGCCGGGACGGACTCCGGCGCGGGCTCCGGCGCGGGGTGCGTCACCAGCTGCTGCGGGATCAGCATCACCACCCCGGTGCCGCCGCGTGCCGACGGCCGGAACGAGATCTGCAACCCGTGCTTGCGGGCCAGCGCACCGACCACCGCGAGGCCGAGCCTGGTGCCCGCCGAGAGCGTGGCGAGGTCCAGCGGCTCGGCGGAGACGGCCCGCTCGGCCCGGCGCAGCCAACTGTCGCTCAGGCCGAGTCCGCTGTCCTCCACGGTGACCGCCAGCCCGGCCGGCACCTCCTCGACGTAGACGTGCACCTCGGCCGGCGGGGCGGAGAAGTTGGTGGCGTTGTCGAGCAGTTCGGCGAGCGCGTGCATCACGCCCTCGGCGGCGAACCCGGCCACGGCGGCGGCGCTGGCGTTGTGCAGCCGGACCCGCTGGTAGGCGCCGATCCGGCCGAGCGCGCCGCGCAGCACCGACTCCACCGCGATCGGCTTGGCCCAGCGGCGGCCCGATCGGGCGCCGGTGAGCACCGCGATGCTGTCGGCCATCCGGCCCGCCTGCGCGGTGGAGTGGTCCAGCCGCAGCAGGTCGCCGAGGACCTCCTCGTCGTGCCGGTGCTGCATCTCGCGCAGCTCGGCGTGCATGCTCGTGGCCAGCGCCTGGACCCGCCCGGCCGCGGTCGCGCAGACCGCGAGGGCGGCGGCCCGCAGGCGCTCGCCGCGGCCGACCTCCTCGGCGACGGCGCGCAGCAGCGCGTACTGGGGGTGCCGGCGGTGTGCGGCCAGCGCACTGTCGACGGACGCGCCGCCGCGGAGCCTCTTCACCAGCTCGGGCAGCACCTCGTCGGCCAGCCGGTCCAGCTGGGCCCGCTCGGCCCGCTCCGCCTCGGCCTCCTCCCGCACCCGGGCCAGCTCGGTCTGCGCGGCGGTGAGGTCGGCCCGGGCCTGCGCGAGCTCGGACCGGGCGGTGTCGCGCTCGGCCTTCGCCGCGGCGGTCCGCTCCCGGGCGGCCGTCTCGGCCTGTCTGGCCGTGCCGGCCACGACCAGCGCCGCCATGGCCTCGTCGTCCTTCGCGGCGAGCCCGGCCGCCAGCCGGCGGGCGCGCTCGGTGGCGGAGGCCGCCAGCCCGACGACGATCAGCCAGAGCGCGGCGACCGCACCGACCGCGACCGCGGTCAGCGGCTGGTGGGCCGCCGAGGCCCGGCTGATCCCGATCGGGGCGACGACCAGCGCCAACAGGACCGCCCCCGCCGTGAGGGCCGCGGTGCGCGCGGCGGGCCGACGGCTCGGACCACCTTCGGGGCTGGTGCGTTCTGTCATCGATGCGGTCCTCGGCAGCGGCGGCGGGCGTCGACGGGCTGACGCCGACAGCGGGGCTAGGCGAATGCGCGACCGCCCGGCCGACGTGATGAAACGTCTCCGGGCGGCTGATCGGTTCACGCAGTCGGCCGATCATATCCATTCAGCTGTTGGCCTCAACTGGAGAGTTGACGGACAGTATCGTTCGTTCACGCTTCGTGCACCGTTCCGCGACCGGCTCGCCGCACCTCCGTCAGCCCAGCGTCGCCTCCACCGCCCGGCGGACGGCCTGGGCGTCCAGCCCGTGGTCGGCGATCACCTTGGCCCCCAGGCCCTCGCCCTCCCGGAGCACCCCGAGCAGCAGGTGCCCGACCGCGATGTGACCGGACTTCAGCCGCAGCGACTCGCGCAGCGACAGCTCCAGCACCTTCCTCGCTGGCGCCGTGAACGGACTCCGCCGCGCCTTCGGCTCCGACCTGAACCAGCCGCGCCGCCGCGCCGCCGGCTCCTCGTCCGGAGCGTCCAGCGCACCCTCCCCGAACACCGACTCGACGGCCTCCCGGACGGCGCCGAGGTCCACCCCGATCGCCGCCAGCGCCTCCGCGTCGTCCCCCGGGCCCAGCAGCCGGCGCACCGCCTGCTGCGCGGTGGTGTGATCCAGGCCCGCATCGACCAGCACGGCCGCCGACGGGTCCCCCGGCAGCGCCAGAACGGCCAGCAACAGGTGCTCCGTCCCGATGTACCCGTGCTTGAGCTCCGCCGCCTCCTGCCCCGCCCGGCCCACCACTCGTCGCGCATCGTCGGTGAAACGCTCGAACATCGCTCAGCCTCCATCCTTCTCGCCGCCGAAATCGCCGCCGGATTCGCCGCCCCCGCGCCGGGCGTACTTCTTGTGGACCGCCTGCCGGCTCACCCCGAGGCAGACCGCGATGTCCTGCCAGGACCAGCCCTGCTGCCGGGCGTTCCCGACCTGCAACCCCTCCAGCCGGTCCGCCAGGTCCCGCAACGCCCGCACCGCCCGCAGCCCCACCGCGGGATCGCGACTGCCCGCCGCGGCCGCGAGTTCTCTGCCCTCGCTCATACTGTCAACCTAGGTTGACACCCGCCCACTGTCAACCCTGGTTGACAACAGGGGCACAAAAAAGGGCGGGGCGAGGACACGAAGTCCTCGCCCCGCCTCAGCGGTGGATCACCGCTCGCGGGTCAGCGGTCAGCTGCAGCCGCTGGTGGAGCCGCAGCCCTCGCAGAGGTAGCAGCTGCCGGCGCGGCGCATCTTGGTGCCGCAGGAGAAGCAGAGCGGCGCGTCGGCGTTGAGGCCGAGCTGGATCTCCATCAGCTCCGTCGAGTTGTGGGCCTGGGCCGGGGTGGCCTTGGGGGCCTCGACCACCGGGGCGGGCTTGGCCACCGGGGCCGCCGGGGCGACCGGGGCGGACTGGGCCAGCGTCTCGGTGTCCAGCTCCTCGGCCTCCAGCGGCTCGTAGGAGCCGGTCTCCAGGTGGCGCTGGCGCTCCTCGACGGAGTGGATGCCGAGCGCGGAGCGGGTCTCGAAGGGCAGGAAGTCCAGCGCCAGGCGGCGGAAGATGTAGTCGACGATCGACTGCGCCATCCGCACGTCCGGGTCGTCGGTCAGACCGGCCGGCTCGAAGCGCATGTTGGTGAACTTCGAGACGTAGGTCTCCAGCGGCACGCCGTACTGGAGGCCGACCGAGACGGCGATGGAGAAGGCGTCCATCATGCCCGCGAGGGTCGAGCCCTGCTTGGACATCTTCAGGAAGACCTCGCCGAGGCCGTCGTCCGGGTAGGAGTTGGCGGTCATGTAGCCCTCGGCGCCACCGACCGTGAAGGAGGTGGTGATGCCCGGGCGGCCCTTGGGCAGGCGCTTGCGGACGGGGCGGTACTCGACGACCTTCTCGACCGTGACCGGGGCGTCCTCGGCCTTGGCGGCCTTCGCCTCGCCGTCCTTCTTCTTGGCCGAGAGCGGCTGGCCGACCTTGCAGTTGTCGCGGTAGATGGCGAGCGCCTTGACGCCCATCTTCCACGCCTCGAAGTAGATCTCCTCGATCTCCTCGACGGTCGCGGACTCCGGCATGTTCACGGTCTTGGAGATGGCGCCGGAGATCCAGGGCTGGATCGCCGCCATCATCCGCACGTGGCCCATGGCCGAGATGACCCGCTCGCCCATCGCGCAGTCGAAGACCTCGTAGTGCGTGGTCTTCAGCCCGGGCGCGTCCACCACGTTGCCGTGCTCGGCGATGTGGGCGACGACCGCCTCGATCTGCTCGTCCTGGTAGCCGAGGCGCTTGAGGGCGCGCGGCACGGTGCCGTTGACGATCTGCATCGAGCCGCCGCCGACCAGCTTCTTGAACTTGACCAGGGCGAGGTCGGGCTCGACGCCGGTGGTGTCGCAGTCCATCATCAGGCCGATGGTGCCGGTCGGGGCGAGCACCGAGGCCTGGGCGTTGCGGAAACCGTTCTGCGCGCCGATGCGCACGACGTCCTGCCAGGTCCTGTTGGCCGCCAGCCAGACCGGGGCGTCCAGCTCGTCGACCGAGACGGCGTCGAGCGAGGCGTCCGCGTGCTGCTTCATGACCTGCTGGTGCGCGGTCGCGTTGCGGGCGTAGCCGTCGTACGCGCCGACCACACCGGCGAGTTCGGCGCCGCGGCGGTAGGCGGTGCCGGTCATCAGGGAGGTGATGGCGCCGGCCAGGGCGCGGCCGCCCTCGCTGTCGTAGGCGTGGCCGGTGGCCATCAGCAGGGCGCCGAGGTTGGCGTAGCCGATGCCGAGCTGGCGGTAGGCGCGGGTGGTCTCGCCGATCTTCTCGGTGGGGAAGTCCGCGAAGCAGATGGAGATGTCCATCGCGGTGATGACCAGCTCGACGACCTTGGCGAAGCGCTCGGCGTCGAACGAGTCGTCGTCGCGCAGGAACTTCATCAGGTTGAGCGAGGCGAGGTTGCAGCTGGAGTTGTCCAGGTGCATGTACTCGGAGCAGGGGTTGGACGCGTTGATGCGGCCGGACTCCGGGCAGGTGTGCCAGTGGTTGATGGTGGAGTCGTACTGGATGCCGGGGTCGGCACAGGCCCAGGCGGCCTCGGCCATCTTGCGGAAGAGCTTCTTCGCGTCGACGGTCTCGATGACCTCGCCGGTCATCCGTGCGCGGAGGCCGAATTCGGTGCCGTTCTCGACGGCGGTCATGAATTCGTCGTTGACGCGGACCGAGTTGTTGGCGTTCTGGTACTGGACGGAGGTGATGTCGTCCCCGCCGAGGTCCATGTCGAAGCCCGCGTCGCGCAGGGCGCGGATCTTCTCCTCCTCCTTCACCTTGGTCTCGATGAAGGCCTCGACGTCGGGGTGGTCGACGTCCAGGACGACCATCTTGGCCGCGCGGCGGGTGGCGCCGCCGGACTTGATGGTGCCGGCGGAGGCGTCGGCCCCGCGCATGAAGGAGACCGGGCCGGAGGCGTTGCCGCCGGAGGAGAGCAGCTCCTTGGAGGAGCGGATCCGGGAGAGGTTGAGGCCGGCGCCGGAGCCGCCCTTGAAGATCATGCCCTCTTCCTTGTACCAGTCGAGGATCGACTCCATGGAGTCGTCGACGGCCAGGATGAAGCAGGCGGAGACCTGCTGGGGCTGCTTGGTGCCGACGTTGAACCAGACCGGCGAGTTGAAGCTGAACACCTGGTGGAGGAGGGCGTGGGTCAGCTCGTGCTCGAAGACCTCGGCATCGCCGGGGGTGGCGAAGTAGCCGTTCTTCTCACCGGCGGCGCGGTAGGTGAGCACCACGCGGTCGATGATCTGCTTGAGGCTCCACTCGCGCTGCGGGGTGCCGACGGCGCCGCGGAAGTACTTGGAGGTGACGATGTTGACCGCGTTGACCGACCAGAAGTCGGGGAACTCGACGCCGCGCTGCTCGAAGTTGATCGAGCCGTCACGCCAGTTGGTCATGACGACGTCGCGCCGCTCCCAGCGGACCTCGTCGTAGGGGTGGACGCCAGGGGTGGTGTGGATGCGCTCGATCCGCAGGCCGCCCTTGGGGGCCTTGCCGGCACCCTTCGTCGTGGCCTTGTCGGACTTCGACCCGCGTGCGGAACCGCTCGTGGTGTCTGTCACTTCTCGCTCCTCCTCCTGGGCAAACGCCCAAAGTGCCCTGAAAAGTCCGGGCACCGCTGGTTCGCTCTTCCGGTGTGCGGGCAGGCGGCGACTGCCTGTTTCCGCACGGTTTGTGGTGTTCTGTGCGCCGTTTTCGGGCGCGCGTCGACCCCGAAGGGCCGGTGTGACGGTCGACCCCGAAGGGCCGGTGTGACGGCCGGCCCCTGGGGGCCGGTGTGCTGAGCCGGGCCTCCTAGGGCGCGGCGGCGGGGACGGGCACGCAGGTGCCGTCCGCCTCGGGGACGGGCCGTTCGGCGCGGATCTCCGCGATGGCGGCCTCGAAGTCTTCCAGTCCGTCGTACGCCTGGTACACGCTGGCGAAGCGCAGGTAGGCGACGACGTCGAGCTGCTTGAGCGGTCCGAGTATGGCCAGGCCCACGTCGTGGGTGGTGAGCTCGGACTTGCCGGTGCCCCGCACGCACTCCTCGACCTTCTGGCCGAGCTGGGCGAGGGCGTCCTCGGTGACCGGGCGGCCCTGACAGGCCTTGCGGACTCCGGAGATGACCTTCTCCCGGGAGAACGGCTCCGTGACGCCGCTGCGCTTGATGACCATCAGCGCGGCCGTCTCCACCGTGGTGAAGCGGCGGCTGCAGTCCGGGCACTGCCGGCGCCGGCGGATGGAGCTGCCGTCTTCGGTGGTCCGGCTGTCGACGACGCGGCTGTCGGAGTGCCGGCAGAAGGGGCAGTGCACCTGAGGATCCCTCCCGGGCAGGACGTGCGGACTTGGTCGAGTCTATGCGAAGACGACCCGGCCCCGCCAAGCTGATCATGCGACGTGACCACTAGTACTGGGCACGGTGAGGACTGTAGCCACTACATGTAGGTCTGCGGGGGAGGCGACACCCCTGGCGTGTCGATGCGGATTAGACTGCCGGAACCGACTTCGAGTCGAACATTTAATCGATGTACAACAAAGCCTTGATCGAGTCAGCCAACTCCCGAATAATTCACTCGAACGTGTGTTTGGCGCAACCTTTCGATAGGAGGTGCCGTTGGGCTGGAAAAGGGAGAGGACAGCCGTCGAGAGGGGCCGCCGTGAACACGATCGAAACCAACACCATCCCGGTGCAGGAACACTCCCAGCTCAAGGTGGGGCAGCGCACCACGAATCAGCAGAGTGTGGACGTCAGCATGGACCGTAGCGAAGAACACCGACTCTCCGGCGCGGCCATTTCGCACCCGGGCCGCGTCCCCGACCAGCCGATCGAACACTCCCCCGTGCTGGACGACTCCCACCCCGCCCCCGCGCGCTCGATGCCGGGGCGCCCCCCCGGCATCCGCACCGACGAGGCCGGGCTGACGGAGCGCCAGCGCCGCGTGATCGAGGTCATCCGGGACTCCGTCCAGCGCCGCGGCTACCCGCCGTCCATGCGCGAGATCGGCCAGGCCGTCGGCCTGTCCAGCACCTCCTCGGTCGCCCACCAGCTGATGGCCCTGGAGCGCAAGGGGTTCCTCCGCCGCGACCCGCACCGCCCGCGCGCCTACGAGGTCCGCGGCGTCGAGGTGGCCCGCCCCAACACCGCCGAGACGGCCGGGCGCCCGTCCACCTCGTACGTGCCGCTCGTCGGCCGGATCGCCGCGGGCGGTCCGATCCTGGCCGAGCAGACGGTCGAGGACGTCTTCCCGCTGCCGCGCCAGCTGGTCGGCGAGGGCGAGCTGTTCGCGCTCACCGTGCGCGGCGACTCGATGATCGAGGCGGCCATCTGCGACGGCGACTGGGTCACCGTCCGCCGCCAGCCGGTCGCCGAGAACGGCGACATCGTGGCCGCGATGATCGACGGCGAGGCCACCGTCAAGCGCCTCAAGCGCGAGGACGGCCGGATCTGGCTGATGCCGCACAACCCCGCCTACGAGCCGATCAACGGCGACAACGCGACCATCCTGGGCAAGGTCGTCGCCGTCCTGCGCCGCCTCTGAGCGCCCGCCACCGCACGCACCGGGAAGGGGCTCCAACGCAGGGTGCGGGGAGCCCCTCCGGCGTCTCCGGGGGCGCGCGGCCCTTCTGAGCGCGCAGCCCTTCCTGGGGGCGCGGCCGTCCGGGGCGTGCAGCCCCCCTGCCGGAGCGCGCCGCCCCTCCCCCGGTGCGCTCAGCCCTTCTTGACCACCGGCCGGACCGGCGCCGCGGAGGCGTCGATCGCCGCCAGCGAGCGCCGCACCTGGTTGCGGTCCGTGGTGTACCAGAACTCCGGCATCGAGGACCGGAAGAAGCCGCCGTACCGCTTGGTCTCGACCCGCGGGTCCAGCACCGCCACCACGCCCCGGTCGTCCGCCGCGCGCACCAGGCGGCCCGCCCCCTGCGCCATCAGCAGCGCCGCATGGGTGGCCGCGACGGCCATGAAGCCGTTGCCGCCGCGCTGTTCGACGTCCTTCTGCCGGGCGCTCATCAGCGGGTCGTCCGGCCGCGGGAACGGGATCCGGTCCATCACCACCAGCTGGCAGGCCGAACCGGGCACGTCCACGCCCTGCCAGAGCGAGAGCGTGCCGAACAGGCAGGTGGTGGAGTCCGAGGCGAACTCCCGGATCAGCTCGCCCAGGGTGTCCTCGCCCTGGAGCAGGATCCGGTTGTCCAGCCGCCCGCGCATCGCCTCGGCGGCCGTCTGGGCGCCGCGCATCGAGGAGAACAGGCCGAGCGTCCGCCCGCCGGCCGCGCCGATCAGCTCCGCCAGCTCGTCGAGCATGTCGGGGCGCTCCGGGTCCCGGCCCGGGTCGGCCAGGTGCCTGGCGACGTAGAGGATGCCCTGCTTGGGGTACTTGAACGGCGAGCCGACGTCGATGCCCCGCCAGTGCGGCACCGGCTCGTCGCCGAAGTCCGCACCGGCCGCCGGGGTGTCCCCCGGCCCGCGCACGTCCGGCAGCCGGGCCTCCGAGGGCAGGCCGACCGAGGCGGCCACGCCGTTGAAGTCCCCGCCGAGCTTGAGGGTGGCCGAGGTGAGCACCACCGACCGCTCCTTGTACAGGCCCTCGCGCAGCAGCCCGGAGACGCTGAGCGGGGCGACCCGCAGCGAGGCGGTGCCCAGCCCGTACCGGTCGCTGCGCTCGATCCAGACCACGTCGTACTCGGAGTCGGCGAGCAGCCGCTCGGCCGTCTCGTGCAGCGCCTCCGCCGAGGCCATCGCCTGCTTGCGCACCGCGTCCTCGTCGCTGAGCGCCTTGTCCCTGGTCTCGCCGAGCGAGGTGATCACCTGCCGGCTGGCGTCGCGGATCGCGGTGACCGCGTACGCCAGGTACTCGGGCAGCTCCTCGACCCGGCCGGGCTGCGCGGTCTCCATCAGGCCGTGGTAGTTCTCCGCCGCACCCTGGAGGGCGTCCACGGCCTTCTCGTTGGCGAGCCGGGCGGCCCGCTTCACGGCCCGGTTGACCGCGCCGACGGTCAGCTCGGCGGTGGCCGCGCCGGTGACCCGGTTGACCAGCTCGTGCGCCTCGTCGACGATCAGCAGCCCGTGCTCGGGCAGCACCGGCGCGCCCTCGATGGCGTCGATCGCCAGCATCGCGTGGTTGGTGACCACGACGTCCGCCAGCTTGGCCCGTTCGCGCGCCTTCTCGGCGAAGCACTCCTGACCGTACGCACAGCGGGTGGCCCCCAGGCACTCCTTGGAGGTCACCGAGAGCTGGGCCCAGGCCTTGTCCGAGACGCCGGGGCTGAGGTCGTCCCGGTCACCGGTGTCGGTCTCGTCCGCCCAGTCGCGCAGCCGCAGCACGTCCTGCCCGAGCTTGCCGGTGGGGCCGCCGAGCGCGTCCACCGGGTCGAACAGGCCCTCGCCCTCCTCGCTCGGGGTGCCCTCGTTGGCCCGGTGCAGGCAGAGGTAGTTGGAGCGGCCCTTGAGCATCGCGAACAGCGGACGGCGGCGCAGCACGGGGTGCAGTGCCTCCACCGTGCGCGGCAGGTCCCGCTCGACCAGCTGGCGCTGGAGCGCCAGGGTGGCGGTGGCGACCACCACGCGGTCCCCGTGGGCGAGGGCCGGCACCAGGTAGGCCAGGGACTTTCCGGTGCCGGTGCCGGCCTGCACCAGGAGGTGCTCGCCGTGGTCGACGGCGTCGGCGACGGCCTCGGCCATCCGGACCTGGCCGGGGCGCTCGACACCGCCGACGGCCGCCACCGCGGCGTGCAGCAGCTCGGGGAGGCGGACCCGCGGGACGGCTGCCTCGGCGGCGTCGGCGGCGGCCGAATCGTCGGCGGCTTCCTCGGCGGCGTCGGCGGGGAGCTGGGATTCGGAGTCGTTCGTCATGACCCTCCCACCCTACGGGGCGGGGGTGACAATCCGGTCCCGTTGCCCGGGGAGCCCGGCCGTCCCCTCCGGTGTGAGGGCGTTCGGGACGGTGCCGTGCCGGGCCGCGTGCGGGCGGTGCGGGCGGTCCCGGTAGCCGTCGAGGAGCAGCCGGTTGCGGTTGAGGCAGAGCCGGTCGATCCGGGGGCGGAACAGGTCGAAGAGCGCGAACCGCTCCTTCAGCCCGGGGAAGCGTTCCTGGTACCGGAGGACCTCGGCCCGCAGCAGCGCCCAGAACTCGGCCTCGGGCAGGCCGGTCTCTGCCTCCAGCAGCGGGGCGAGGTAGCGGAAGACGCCGATGAAGAGGCCGGAGTGGAGGAACTGGCAGAGGTCCTGCGGGTCCTCCCGCAGCAGTACCCCGGCCACTTCGGCGGGCAGCCCGCGCAGCTCGGGCAGGTCCTGGTCGCTGAGGTTGACGTCGTCGACGAAGTCCTTGACCGCGAGCCGGGCGGGGGCCTCGGAGGAGTCGAAGACCAGGATGGCGTTCTCGCCGTGCGGGGAGAAGACCAGGCCGTAGCGGTAGAGGAAGTGGAGCAGCGGCGGCAGCATGGCGGCGAACAGCCGGGCCGTCCAGGCGGCGGGGGTGAGGCCGGAGCGGGTGATCAGTTCGGCGGCCAGCGCCCGGCCGTCGGCGCCGGTCTGCAGCAGGGCGGCCAGGGTGCGTCCGCGTTCGCCGGCGTCCAGGGCGGGGCCGAGCGGTTCGCGCCAGATCGCGCCCAGGAGCTCCTTGTACTGGTAGGGGGCCTCGGGCAGCTCGCGGTAGAGCGGGTGGTCGACGGTGACGGAGGCGATCTCGCCGAGCAGCACCACCCGGCACTCGTCGCGCAGGAACGGGTCGGCGTCCCGCAGGCCGTGGATCCAGGCGGTGACGGCGGGGGCGGCGAGCGTGCGCTCGGTCGGCAGGCCGCGCCAGACCAGGGTGTTGAGGATGGCGAGCGGCAGTTTGACCGTGCAGCGGTCGGGGCGGCTCTGGTTGAAGAAGGAGCGGATGGACTGCTGGGGCAGCCGCAGGTCGCCGTCGGAGGGCAGCGGGACGATCTCGCCGGACGCGATCCACGGCGCGAACAGCGGGACGACGGTCTCGTCCCACTGCCACGGGTGGACGGGCAGCAGCAGGTAGTCGTCGGCGTCCGGGCCGAGGGCGGCGCGCAGGGCCGCCGGGTCGTCGAGCTCGCGGGCGTACAGCTGCCCGGGCTCGGCGAGGCCGGGGACGCCGCGGTACTGGGCGAGCCGGCGGTGGACGGCGATCCAGGGCAGCGGCAGCGGGGTGCGCGCCTCCGGGGTCCAGCGGGCGGCGTCGGAGGCGGAGAAGCCGATCCGGCCCTTGTTGGGGACGATCCACGGGTGGCCGCCCTGCCGTCCCTCCAGTTCGGTGTGGCCGAGGTCGGCCAGTTCGGCGGCGGTGAGTGCGGTGGCGAGCTGGTGGGCGTCGGAGAGCAGGGTGGCGGTCAGCTCGCGCACCAGGTGGCCGGTGGTCTCGCCGCGCAGGCCGAGGGTGTGCCGGGCGTAGGGGAGGAAGCGCAGCGGGTCGAGGCCGTCCGGCCGGGAGCAGTGCACGGAGTCCTCGTCGACCTGCCAGCTGTCGTAGGCGCCGCGGCGGGCGGTGAAGCGGTACTCGGCCTCGGGCAGCAGGAGCAGGTACTCGCCGTCGGCGGCGCCGGGGACCGGGGTGATCAGCTCCTCGTAGGCGAACTCGCCGAGCATCTTGGCCAGCAGCGCGCGGCCGGCCCGCTGCCAGTGCCCGGCGGTGAGCTGCGGGGGCAGGTAGAGCGACGGTTCAGCGGCCGGCGGTTGCGGCACGGGAGAGCTCCTGGGGGCGAGGGACGGTGGTGGTGGCGGCAGGGCCGGTGGGCAGGGCGGTGGTGGCGGCCGGCTCCGGCGGGGCGAATCCGGTCCAGGCGGTGCGGGCGGGCAGCCGGTGGACGGTCCGGCCGGTGACGGCGTTGAGGATCACGGCGGCCCGGTGGGCGCCGAGGCCGAGGTCGGGGGTGCCGACGCCGTGGGTGTGGAGTTCGGCGTTCTGCACGTACAGCCCGCCGGTGAGCTCGGGCCTGGTCGCGACCCGGTGGTCGAGGTCGACCCGGTAGCGCCCGGCGCCGTCCCAGTCGATCAGCCCGGCGAGCGGCTCCAGGGCGACCGGGCGGGCGGCCCGGTAGCCGGTGGCGAGGACGACGGCGTCGGTGCGCAGCAGGCGCCCGGCGCCGGAGTCGGTGTGCCGGCAGCGGAGTTCGAGCCCGCCGCAGGGGCCGGGCCGGGCCTCGGTGACGGCGGTGCCGGGGGTGATCTCGACCGGGTCGGCGTCGATCGGGCGGCCGATGGTCCGCTCGTACAGGTGGTCGTGGATCTCGGCGAGGGTCTCGGCGCTGGCGGCCTTGTGCAGCTGCCACTGGGCCTCGACGAGGTGGTCGCGGACCGGCTCGGGGAGGCCGTGGAAGTAGCGGGTGTAGTCGGGGGTGAAGTGCTCCAGGCCGAGCTTGGAGTACTCCATGGGGGCGAGGGCCCTGCTCCGGGTGAGCCAGCGCAGCCGGACGCCGTCGTCGGCGTGGCGCCGCAGCAGGTCGAGGAAGACCTCGGCGCCGGACTGCCCGCTGCCGACGACGGTGATGTCGCGGGCGCCGTCCAGGGCGGAGCGGCGGTCCAGGTAGTCGGCGGAGTGGAAGGCCCGCGGGTGGCCGGCCAGGCCGGCGAAGGCCTCGGGCAGGACGGGCCGGGTGCCGACGCCGAGCGCGACGTTGCGGGCGTGGACCTCCTCGCGCCGTCCGGTGACGGCGTCCAGCAGTTCGGCCCGGTAGAGCCCGCCCTCCCCCGGCCCGCCGGTGCCGTGCCCGCCCTCCCAGTGCAGGGCGGTGACGACGGTGGCGAACCGGCAGTTGGTGAGCCGCTCCGCCGCCCAGCGGCAGTAGTGGTCGTACTCCCGGCGCGGCAGTTGGAAGCGCTCGGCGAAGTAGAAGGGGAAGAGCCGGTCCTGTTCGCGCAGGTAGTTGAGGAAGGACCAGCGGTTGGTCGGGTCGACCAGCGAGACCAGGTCGGCGAGGAAGGGCACCTGCATCCGGGCCCCGTCGACCAGCATCCCGGGGTGCCAGCGGAACTCCGGGCGCTGGTCGCAGAAGAGCGTGCGCAGGCCCGGGACGGGCTCGGCGAGCGCGGCGAGCGAGAGGTTGAACGGGCCGATGCCGACCCCGAGCAGGTCGTACGGCGCGGGCTGGGGTGCTGGGGTGTCCATGGGGTGGGCGGTGTCCTAGGCGGGATCGGAGGGGGCGGGCACGGCGGGGTACGCGGCGGGGCGGGGCGGTACGCGGTCGCGGACCATCAGGGCGGCCCGTTTGTCCGGCAGGTCGATCTCGGCCGTCGCCCGGAACCCGGCCCGTTCGAAGGCCCGGACGGAGCGCCGGTTCCGGACGTCGGGTTCGGCCACCACCCGCTCGCAGTGCGGCCGTTCCCGCAGGATGCGCTCGGCGAGCGCGGCGAGCAGGGTGGCGCCGAGGCCCCGCCCGCGGCGGTCGGCGGGGCCGAGCAGCAGGTGGACGCCGGTGTCGTCGGGCCGGGCGGGGTAGTGCCCGGCGAGCGGGTCGAGGTCGGCGCGGTAGATCTCCCAGTAGCTCATCGGGGTGCCGTCGAGCAGGCCGAGACAGGGCGCGCTGCGGCCGTCGCCGTCGAGTTGGGCCCGGACGTGCCTCCCGGTGGTGGCGGGAGGGCCGGCGAGGCCCCAGAAGGCGGCGACGTCCGGGTCGTTCATCCACCCGGCGAGCAGGTCCAGGTCGGCCGGCAGCCGGACCGGGCGCAGCCGGAACTCCCCGGCTGCGGTGGGCATGGCGCCCCAGCCGGGGACGGAGTCGGCCAGGCTCACGGCGGGGGTCACGCGCCGGCCACCGGGTTGGGGATGTCGACGTAGACGGACTGGTTGGCGACCGGCCCGACCAGTTCGTCCATGCCGTTGATCCGGGTGAGCAGGTTGGCCTTGCAGGGCAGGGTGGTGGCGTCCAGCAGCAGGGCGGGCAGCGTGGACCTTGTGGCCGCGACCCGGGGGCCGGCGAGGAAGCCGCGCAGCGCGGCCAGCAACACCGCCTCGTCGGCCAGCCGCTGGGAGCCGAGGGCGCCGATCAGGCCGAGGACGTGGTTGATGCCGAGGTAGTAGGCGAAGTGGTGGTCGATCACGTCGTCGGCGAGGAAGGTGTCGCTCTGCGCGCCGAGTCCGGGCAGCCGGCCGGTGAGCCGTTCGGCGGCGCTCTGCCGGTAGTAGAAGCCCTGGTTGTCGCGGTAGCGCCCGCCGACCGGCCAGCCCTCGGCGTCGAGCATGACGAGGCTGTTCTGCTGGTGCGCCTCCAGCGCGATGCCGGCCTGTCCGTCGAGCCAGAGGACGGGCAGGACGACGGCGTCCAGGTAGCGCAGGAACCATTCGGCGGCCACGGTGGTGAGCGGGCGGCCGCAGCGGAGGGCGAGGGCGCGCAGCGTGTCGCCGAGCCGGGACGGCACGGTGTCGCCGGTGCCGAGCGGCTGTTCGGCGACCAGTCCGGCCACGCAGAGCGCGCGCTCGCCGGGGGCGAAGGGCTGGGCGCGGAGCACGGTGTCCAGGCCGCCCGGGTCACCGAGGGCGGGGTGGTCGACGCCGATCCACGCGGGGTCGCGGACGATGTCGAAGCCGGGGTGGGCGGCCCGCCACTCGGCGGCCAGCCCGCTCTCCAGCAGCCGGTGCATCTCCAGGCCGCGGTGCAGCTCCTTGCGGAGGTTCTCCCGGCGCGAGTTGGTGATCCGCAGGCCGAGCGAGAGCTTCAGCATCCAGGGTGTGCCGGGCCGGTAGACGGTGCGCACCGAGGAGGTGGGGTACCAGGGCGCGCCGGCCGGGCCGAGGTCGTGCAACAGGCCGTCGGCGAGCAGGGCGGCGACGGCCGGGCGCAGTGCCAGCTCGCGGGCCTGCCAGGGGTGCAGCGGCAGGGCGGCGGTGCCGGGCGGCAGCGGGGCGCGGTCGCCGAGGAGTCGGGCGGTGATGAGGTCCGCGCTCTCGGTCAGCGCGGAGCCGGCGGCGAGGAGTTCGCGGTCGACGGCGTACCAGTGCAGCTGGAACGAGCCGTGCAGCTCCGGGGAGTAGGCGGCGCTCTGTGCGGGGCCGAGGCCGTCGCGGCTCTTGGGGGTGGGGTGCAGCGGGTGGCCGAGGAGCAGGGACTGCTCGGTGGCGAGGAAGTGGGAGCCCTCCGGCCCGCCGGGGGCCGCGGCGGTCCGGCGGTGGGCGAGGATGTCCGCGGTGCGGACGACGGAGTCGGCGACCCGGGCTGCGAGGTCGGCGACCTGGCCGGGGTCGGGGCGGGCGGCGGCCGCGGCGGCGAGCAGCGCGGCGGCGGTGACGGCGTCCACCGGGGCGTCGCAGGGGTCCCCCGGCGCGGCGGTCCCGCCGGCCGAGAGGGTGGCCGGGCCGAAGCGGTGCCAGCCGGCGGGCGACCAGTAGCGGACCGGGGCGCAGAGCCGGGCGGCGCCGCCGAGGACGGCGATCCGCAGCCGGCCGTCGGGGCCGGGCGTGGCGCCGGTCTCCCTGGCCCAGCACCGGAGCAGGGCTTCCAGGGCGGCCTGTTCGGCGGCGACGGCCGGATCGGGGTGCAGCAGCGGGTCGGGCTGTGCCGCACCGGCCGCGGCGGGACGGGCCGGGGCCGGGCGGCGCGCCGGGCTGTGGGGCGGGGCTCCGGTGAGGGCGGTGCTCAAGGCTGCTCCTTGGGGCGCGTGGGGTGCGGACGCGCGCGGGTGGTGGAGAGGGTCTGGCGGGCGCTCGCACCGTCGCGTCAGGTAAGGGTTACCTATCCCTGACGGGTGATCACAAGGACGGCTCACTCGTCCGGGTGAACAGCGCGGATTGTTCACCCCTGAGGTGGGAGGCCCTGCTGTGGCAACGAGCCGACCGGGGGTTCGTCACAGATCGGTGACCTCGGGTCAGTTCCGGAACCCGGGGGTCGGCCGGTGCCGTCCTGGTCGCCAGTGGCAGACTCCAGGGCGGCTAGCCGCCGCAACAGGACCATCCAGGGGGAAGCGAACACCATGCCATCGATCCACCGGTCAGCCGTGGCCGCGGCCCTTGCCGCCGGAACCCTGCTCGCCGTGAGCGCATGCGGCCCGGACGGCCCCGCCGGCGACGGGGGCACCGCCGCACCGCCGCCGTCCCCGGCCGTCACCACCGCCTCCGCCGCCGCGGGGGGCGGCGGCGTGATCGGCGGCCTCACCCTGCCGACTGGCATCCCGACCAGCCTGCTGGAGGGCCTGCCGAAGAGCTGGGACGACCTGAAGAAGTGGAAGTTCGAGGACTGGGACAACTGGGCGTCCAAGCACGTCTTCAACAACCCCGTCGTCAAGGACTTCTGGAACCCGGACAAGATGGGCGACTCCAAGCCCGCCGATCCGGCCCCGCCCACCGCCAAGCCCGCCGGCGACGCCGGGGTCACCGACCCCGAGCCGCCGGTGGTCAAGGCGACGCCGGTGGCCCGCCCGTACACCAAGCAGCCCTCCGGGAAGGTCTTCTTCTCCGCCGACGGCGGCCGCGGCAACTGCTCGGCCACCGTGATCGCCGACCCGGCGCACCCCGGCAAGAGCAACCTGGTCTGGACGGCCGGGCACTGCGTGCACCCGGGCAAGGGCGGCAACTTCTACAAGGACCTCGTCTTCGTCCCCGCCTACAACAACTCCGGTGCCTCCAGCGGCGGCAAGAAGGCCCCGCTGGCGGAGCTGGCGCCGCTCGGCACCTGGTGGGCCAAGGACGTCGTGACCTCGCCGCAGTGGACGGTCGAGGGCGGCGGCACCGGTGACGCCGCCAGCCAGTACGACTTCGCGGTCATGCGGGTGCAGAACCAGAACGACACCGGCAAGTCGCTGGAGGAGACGGTCGGCGCGGCCGTCCCGGTCTGGTTCGACGCCCCGCGAGACCAGCTGAAGGTCTCCGCCGTCGGCTACCCGCTCTACAAGCCCTTCGACGGGCAGGAGCTGTACAAGTGCGACGGGGGCAAGCCGGTCCGGCTCTCCTTCGACCCCAAGCGCCCGTCGATGCACACCATCGGCTGCACCATGACGCAGGGCTCCAGCGGCGGCGGCTGGTTCGCCCCGATGCCGGACGGCAAGCTCGCCCTGGTCAGCAACACCTCCATCGGCACCCAGGACCACACCTCGCTGAGCGGCCCGTACCTGGAGACGGTCGCCAAGCAGGCCCTGGACTACATCTCCCGCAAGCCGAAGTAGCCGGCCGCGCAGGAACCGACCGACGGGGGACAGATCACCATGCCACTCATCACCGCGGCCGGGCCCGGCCGCCGGGCCGCGACGGCCGGAGCCGCCGTGCTCGCCGCGCTCGCCCTCACCGCGACCGCCTGCGGGCCGGAGAACGCGGGCAGCTCCGACGCCGCGGCCACCACCGCCGCGGCCGCCGCGGCCGTCACCACCGCACCCGGAAAGCCGGGCGTCACCCTGCCCGGCAGCCTCCAGGACCTGGCCAACTGGAAGCTCGACGACTGGGCGAGGTTCCTCGGCGACAACGCCTTCGTCAACGAGGTCGCCCAGGGCTTCTGGTCGATCGCCAAGATGGAGAACGCCAAGGGCCGGGCCACCCCGGAGTACTCGCACAAGACGGCCGGCAGCACGGTCGAGCGGGACGCCCCGCCTGCCGCCATCCCGGCCAAGCCGCAGCCGCACCCGTACAGCCCGGCGACCGCCGTGGTCGGCAAGATCTTCATGACCACGCCCGAGGGCGACTCGATGTGCTCCGGCACGGTGGTCTCCGACCCGGCCAACCCGGGGCGGAGCAACCTCGTCTACACCGCCGCGCACTGCCTGCACGACGGCAAGGGCGGCTCCTGGCTCAAGGACATCACCTTCGTCCCCGGCTACAACCGCGACGGCCAGGCCAGTCGGGGCAAACCGTACAGCGAGCAGCAGGTCTCCCCGTACGGGCGGTGGACGGCGGTGCGCGCGCTGGTCTCGCCGACCTGGGTGAAGGAGGACGGCGTCGGCGCCAACTCCCAGTTCGACTACGGGATCATCCGGGTCCGCAACGAGAACGGCTCCGGCCGGTCACTGGAGGAGACGGTCGGCAGCTCGGTCCCGGTCTGGTTCAACGCCCCGCGCGAGCAGATCACCTCGGCCTTCTCCTACGGCTACCCCGCCGAGCGGCCGTTCGACGGCATGGAGCTCAACCACTGCGACTCGGCGATCCGGCCGGGCCGGCTCTCCTTCGACCCGGCCCGCCCGCCGATGTACGTCATCGGCTGCACCATGACCGGCGGCTCCAGCGGCGGCGGCTGGTTCATCACCAAGGACGGCAAGCCGAACCTGATCAGCGTCAACTCGATCGGGAACCGCAACCCGTCCGAGTACATGGCCGGGCCCTCGCTCCAGCTCGACCCGGCGGAACATCTCGTTGCGCACCAGCACCCGGAACGCCCGCGC
>NZ_JBHJUK010000029.1:0-75761 GCF_042266225.1 Kitasatospora sp. NPDC056181 | reverse complement strand
CAGCTCGGCGGCGACCACCGAGCCGATGCCGAAGAACGCGCAGTGGGCGAGCGAGGCCACGATGCGCCCCGCGAGCATCGCGCCGAAGCTCGGCGCGAGGGCGGAGAGCAGGTTGCCGACGGTGAACAGGCCCATCAGCAGCATCAGCATCGTCTTGCGGCTGATCCTGGTGCCGAGCACCGTCATCAGTGGCGCGCCGATGACGACGCCGACCGCGTAGCCGGTGACGAGCAGCCCGGCGGTGGGGATGGACACGCCGTAGTCGCCGGCGATCTCGGGCAGCAGGCCCATGACCACGAACTCGGTGGTACCGATCCCGAAGGCCCCGATGGCCAGGGCGAGGAGCGCGAGTGGCATGAGCCTACCCTCCATACGATTGCTAGTGCGCCTTACGTGCTCCGACAATAGTTGCATGCGCGGCATAACTGCAAATGCGGGCAATCGTCCCGCGCGTGGCGGTATCTCGACGCCCTGGTGCCTCGACGTCCTGGCGTCTCGACGTCCCGGTGTCGCGACGTCCCGGCGTCTCGATGTCCCGGCATCCCTGGCACCCCCGGTGCCCCCCGGTGCCCCTGGGGTTCGCGACGTCACCCGCCTGCGTCCGATCCCGCCGGAAAGAACTTGCGCAGGCCTTATATATGCTCGCGCCGATATTTCAGCGCGTGGCTTATCCTGGATCCTGTCCCGCCCGGAAGGAGACCTGGAGCCCATGACCGCCACCGACCCCGCGCTCACCGCCCTCGCCAACGGCTGGGCTGCCCTCTACGTCCTGTACGGCCGGATCGAGGCGCACGTCGAACGCGCCCTGCAGTCCGAGCACGACCTGAGCGTGCGCGAGTACTCGCTGCTCGACGTACTCGGCCGCCAGCACGACGGCGAGGGCGGCCACCTGCAGATGAAGCAGGTCGCCGACGCGGTTGTCCTCAGCCAGAGCGCCACCACCCGCCTGGTCACCCGCCTGGAGGACCGCGGTCTGCTCTCCCGCTACCTGTGCCCCACCGACCGTCGCGGCATCTACACCAACGTCACCGAGGACGGGCTGAAGCTCCTCGGCGAAGCCCGGCCGACCAACGACGCCGCCCTCCGTGAGGCGCTCGACGAGGCCGCGCGCAACCCCGAACTGGCCCCCCTCGTCACGGCGGTCGAGGCGATGAACCCTCCGACGGTGCTCCGGCGACCCTGAGCGGTCCGAGGCCCTGAGCGGCCCAGCGGCCCAGCGGCCCGGCAGGGCGGCAGCCCCGAGCACTCCCGGCGGCCAGGCCCCCGCCCGGCCGGTGGCGGACCGCGGCGGAGCGCCCGCCCCGGGATCTCCCTGCGTGACGGCTCCGCTCGGTCGTCCTGCCCGCGGTGTCGGCCGGACTCGGCGGCCGCTGGATCCGGAACGGCGGGATCCCTGTTCCGGTGGACGTGCGGTCGGCCTACACTGCGCCGGAGCGGAGGGGGTCCAGCTGATGAGTCGTCATGTCCTGGGGATGGTAGGTCGTCGCACTGCACTTCGTTACCTCGCGATCGGCGCGATGGCGAGTGTTGTGTCCGCCTGCGGCGGCAAGGGCTCCGGCGGGGGCGTCTTCGGGCAGGCCTTCAAGGCGTTCGTGGTCGGGGACTGGCGGTACGAGTCGACCGCCGCTCACCAGGGCGTCGTCACCGTCGCCCCTGACGGTAGGTGGTCCGCCGAAGTCGGAAAGGCCGGCGGGAAGTTGTCCACTGTCACCATCGAAGGACGGTGGGAGTTCGGCGGTGGTCGCCTCGCTGCCCACCTGGACTGGAGCGGTCCGCCGAAGACTGCGCCCTGCGTCGTTCCGGGTGCCCCCGACGGGGTCGGGGAAGGGTTCTCGGGCCGGTTTCCGATGGACAACGGCTGGAGCGAGGACCTGGGAGCGGCGACCGAGGTGACGTACAGAAACGGCGAGTTGACGTTGCACTTCCCGACCTACGCCGGGTTCGAAGAGGTGGAAGGCGCCGGTCTCACTGTGAGGTGCACCCGACGGAAGTGATCGCCTGAGCGATCCGCGTCACGGAACCGGGACCCCCGACGGGGTCAGGCCCGCCGCCGAAGCCGCCGGGCGAGGTCGACGGCCGCCGCCGGCCACTGCGGGTGCTCGAAGCCGAACCCCGCGTCCCGGAGCCGGCCGGGCGTCACCGAGCGGCTCTTGAGCAGCAGTTCGGTGTCCGAGCGGAGGGCGAACGCGCCGAGCTCGGCCATCCGGCGGGTGGCGGGCAGACCGACCGGGATGCCCCAGGCCCGCCGGAGCGCCTGCATGAACGCGCGCTGCGGCACCGGGTGCGGGGCGGCGAGGTTGACCGGGCCGGCCAGATCGTCACGGTCGAGCAGGAAGCGGACGGCGCGCACGAGGTCCCGGTCGTGGATCCAGGACATGTACTGGGTGCCGCCGTCGATCGGACCGCCGAGCCCGCACCGCGCCAGCCGCAGCATCAGGTCGAAGGCGCCGCCGCGGTCGGGGCTCATCACCATGGCGGTGCGCAGTGCGACCCGCCGGGTGTCCGGGGTGGGGGCGTCCTGCTGGGTGCGCTCCCAGGCCTTGGCGATGTCGGTGCTGCGGTCCCAGTACCGGGGGACGTCGGGCTCGCCTCCGCCGAGGACACCGGTCGCCTCGTCGTGCGGGGTGCCGTAGTGGTGCGCGTAGATGGTGGCGGTGCTCATCTGGAGCCAGACCCGCGGCGGGCGCGCGGCGGCCGCGACGGCCTCGCCGACGACCCGGGTGGATTCCACCCGGGAGGCCAGCATCTCGTGCTGGTTGGCGGCGGTGTAGCGGCAGTTGACGCTGCGCCCGGCGAGGTTGATCACGGCGTCGCTGCCGTCGACGGCCTCGGCCCAGCGGCCGAGGGTGCGGCCGTCCCAGTAGAGCTCGCGGTCGTGCCGCGGTCGCCGGGTGAGGATCAGGACGTCGTGGCCCTCGGCGGTCAGTGCGCGGTCCAGGATGCGGCCGATCTGGCCAGTTCCCCCGGGTATGACGATTTTCATGGAGTCCCCCTCCGTGGTGTTGTCCTTAGCTTAATACGAAAATGAACGCGTTCAAAAGCCTGTCGGCCCGTCTGTGGGACGGTGGGTCGTTTTGCATGCTGCGGCGGGTTCGCACTAGGTTTCGACGCCGTCGGCGTGGGTGGCCGCGGGGGAGCTGACCACCGGTCATGTGACCGGCGCGCCCGGCCGCGTCGACCGCACCATCACATCGGGGGAAGGAAAAGTCAGTTGCGTACCAACGGATCCAGCGTGGCCACCAGGACGGCGATCGCCGCCGCGGCACTCCTCGGCATCGGCATGCTGAACGCCTGCGGGCCGGACAACAGCGGGGAGCAGAACGCCGCCCCGAGCACCGCCGCCACCGCGGCCGGAACCGCCGCCGCGTCGGGCGCGGCGGCACAGCCGTCGACCGCCGCCGCCAAGCCGTCCTCGGCCGGCCCCGCCGTCTCCAAGGACATCCCGGCCGGCGCGTGGATCAACCCGCGCGCCATCCCGCTCGACGCCACCTATAAGTGGCCGGCCCCGGCGGCCGGCGCCAAGGGTGTGAGCGGCAAGCCGACCTTCAAGCTCCAGGAGCTGTGCCACTCCAAGCTCTCCCAGGACAACGAGAGCCTCGGCGCCGGCCGGGCCGCCGCGCAGTCCGTGATCGGCGCCGGCGGGGCCGACCAGTGGCAGGCCCAGCAGACCCTGCTCTACCAGGGCGACCCGCGCCCGAGCAGCGGCATCGCGCAGAGCGCCCACCTGGTCCTCGGCGACCTTGAGGACGAGGTCAAGAACTGCGCCAAGACCGTCCCCGGCGCCACCGTCAAGGTGACCAGCCCCGCGGACGCGATGTACTTCGCCGCCACGGTGACCGTCCCGCAGGCCGGCGGCACCACCGTCACCCTGCACGAGTACCTGACCGCCCCGGACGGCACGGTGAACGAGCTCTCGCTCTGGACGGCCGCCAAGACCGGCGCCCAGCCCAAGGTTCCGTGGGCCGGCCCGGCCGACGCCGACGTGACGAAGGCGATGGACGCGGCGCTCTGCGACACCCTCAAGGACTGCTGAGTCCGGGCAACGGCTGACTGACGGCGGCTGACTGACGGCTGCCGGCTGGCAGTGGCCGGGTGACGGCTGCCGGTCGGCAGTGGCCGGGTCACGGCAGCGGACGGGCAACGGCGGGTGGCGGGCGCGGGATGCGTCCGCCGCCCGCCGTTCCGTTCTCCGCCCGCCGTTCTCCGCGTGCCGCGTTCCGCGCGGCCCCCAGCTCCGGAAGCCCGGCCGGGGAGCGGGCCGAATGATCCGCGCCGGATGAGGGCGAGGGGCGATGCACCTCGGTGTAGTGGCTGGGGGATGATCTCCTGCGTGACGAGGGAAGCGGGTACGGGTGCGGGCGTTGATGAAGCCCGTGCATGGGACGCGCGGTTGGGCTGGGCGTTCGGGCTGGTGTCCGACGATCCCGCCGAACGGGCTGCGGCGCTGGTCCGTCTTGCCGATGCCCAGGGGAACGTGCGGGACGCTCTTGGTCGGTTCAATGAGTTGTGGCGCTTGACGCTGCCGCTCGGCGGACGGGAGCAGTGGCAGGATCCGGCCTTCCTGCAGGCCCATGAGATGTACGTCGAAGCCGGGAGGGGTTCGCTGCCCGACGCGTTGTGGAACCGTCCGCCGGGGGACGTCAGGACCTGGCAGGGTCTGCCCTATGCGCTCCTCTTCCTGGAATGGGAGGCGAGGTATCCGCAGGAGTGGACCCGGCATGCCAAGAAGTGGGGCACGAAGCAGAGCCTCATACGGGACGTGGCGGTCGCCGACCACGGCGAGACGGTCAGGGCGAAGCTCACCGACCTGGTCGAGATCGTCGTTCAGAGGGTCTACCGCTGCAAGGACCGCGAATACCTGCGCGTTGCTCGGGCCGTCGACAGCGAGGATCTGCGCGGCAGGCTGGAAACGTCCGCCCGGTCTGACAACCCATGGGCACGGCGGCATGCGGGCTATGTTCTCCGGCTCCTCGATCGTCCTGAGGTGCCCAACACGATTCACGTCTGGCAGAACTGGATTGCGGCCGAAGCCTGACCCGGCCGGGGAACACCACCGAGGCCGTGCTCCCGGGGACCGACCTGCCGGACCTGCTGTTCGAGGTCCACACCCCGACCGGGTTCCTCGACGACGTCGGCCACGTCTCCGACCTGGTCAGGGCCCGCGCCCCTTCCGGGGCCCGGAGGCTGTCGAGGACGACGAGGATTGACGCCTGCGCACCCGCCCGTTGGGCCTCTCGTCGCATCCCGTGGAGGCCGGGCGCCCGACGCTGCGGGGCCGGGACGAGGAACGCCGAGCCGGCCTTGGCGCCGGCTCAATGACCTCGCGGAGCCCTAAACGGCGCCCTCATGAACGAGATCCCGGGATTCCGACCGGTCCGGATCACCGGCCGGGGCTGCGGCACGCAGCGCCGCCTCGACCCGGCGGTTGGTGGTCATGGTCGACGTGACGGCGGTCATGGTGAGGAGGAGGCCGGCGGCGGTGTAGAGCGGGGCGCGCACGTCGCAGACGGTGGCCAGCCAGCCGCCGAGGAAGGCGCCGAACGGGGCGCCGCACATGGAGAGCATGCGGGAGGTGGAGGCGACCCGGCCCATCAGGTGGGCAGGGACGATCGTCTGTCGGAGGGAGGGGCCGAGCACCATCGTGGCGCCCATGCCCGCTCCGCAGACGGCGAGCGCGAGGCCGGCGACGTACGGGTTCGGGGCGGCGGCGAGGCCCAGGATGGCGAGGCCCTCGGCTGCGGCCGTGCAGGTGAGCGCGGCGCCGGTGCCGAGTCGTCGGCCGAGGAAGGAGGCGATGCCCGCGCCGAGCAGACCGCCGGTGGCCTCCGCCGTGAGGAGCAGGCCGAAGCCGAAGGTGCCGATGCCGAGACGGTCGTGCGCGAAGAGGGCGAGTACGGTCTCCACGGCGAGGAAGGCGATGTTCCCGACCGCCGGGCGCAGCGCGAGCCCGAGCAGCAACTGGTCCCGGAAGACGTACGCGGCGCCGGCCCGCGCCTGCCGCAGCAACGACTCACGGGCCTGCGGTGCGGGCCGGGGCGTGGCAGGCAGCGACCGTACGAGCAGTGCGGAGAGCGCGAACGACACCGCGTCGGCGAGCAGCGGAACCGCCCGCCCGAGCGCGAGCAGGGCACTGCCCGCAGGCGGCCCCGCGAAGCCCGACGCGGCGGTCTGGGCGCCGCGCAGGCGGGAGTTGGCGCGCTCCAGGAGCGCGGGGTCGCGGCCGAGCAGATCCGGCAGATAGGCCGTCGCGGCCGTGTCGAAGAAGAGTCCGCCGAGGCCGAGCAGGAAGGCGACGGCCGCGAGCAGTGGAATGCTCAGTACGTCGAGCGCGGCCGCTGCCGCCGGTATCGCGAGCAGCACCGCACGCGCCGCGTCCGTGACCCACATCGTGCGCCGACGGTCCCAGCGGTCCACCAGTGCGCCGCCGAGCACCCCGAAGAGCAGCCACGGAAGCGTTCCGGCGGTCGTGACGACGGCGAGCACCATCGGATCCCGCGTCAACGTCAACGCGAGCAGTGGCAGCGCGGCGTGCATCGCCCCGTCACCGAGCGAGGACACCGTCTGCGCGGTCCACAGCCGACCGAACCCGGTCGGCAACTTCTGAACTTCCGACCTCACTTGGCGCCCCCTTCGGCCTGCTCGCGCTGCGCCGGGTGGAACAGTGCGAAGACGAGCGACGCGTCCGGCAGCGACGGATCGGACAGCTCCCGGTACTCGTCCGCCAGTGCCTGCAGCCGCGCCCCCAGCTCCGCGAACTGTTCTTCGGTGAGCCGCAGATGCGCCATTCGCACGTGCCGCTCGCCATCCACCGGCGCTGCCTCCAGGTCCGCCACCGCATGCCGCATCAGCACATCCGGGCCTCCCTCGCCACGTTCCGGCAGCACGATCGACCGCGCGGCCATGGCGTAGTACCGCTCGGTGACCCCCCGGACCTTGCGCGTCCGCACCACCTTCACCAGGCCGGCCCGTTCGAGCAGTCGTACGTGGTAGCTGGAACTCCCCTTCGCAAGGCCCACACGTTCGGCGATCTGCGTGATCGTCGCGGGCTCGAAGCGGAGCACGGCCATGATCCGGTGGCGCGTGAGGTTGGAGACGGCGCGTAGCTGCTCGTCAGTGGAGACGTGGAACGCCTCGGGAAGATCGTCGGTAGGCATGCCCCCAATGGTCAACGTTTCTTGACCATTGGTCAAGGGGGTTCTTCTCGGGCTTCCGGAATCGGCTGTCCGGCACGTGAGGTCTGCACTCCCCGGGCGCACCGGCCAAGCCCTTGGGTCGTCAAGAAGCCTTCGCTCTCTGGAGATCCCTCCCGGAGGGTCGCCCGATCGCCTTGATCGCCGAGCTGCGGTGTCTCCCCGGGCGCCCTGCGCAACCGCATCCCGGACCTGCGCGAAACTGCGCGCCGGCGCCGTACCCCGCCCGGCTCGACGTGCCCGCGAAGTGGGCCAACCCGACCGAGATCAATCTCGGCGGCACGGTCTGAACCTCGACTACTCACACCCGGGTTCACGTCCGGCCCCGCGTCGGGTGGCCGGAAACGTGTCCGGATCGAGGGAACCCCGGGCCCGCGCCGCACGACTGGTGGACCGGGCGCCGACGGGCGGCCGTGCCGGGCCGGGAGTCCGGGGCGGACCGCCCTGCCCGCCCACCCGGTCCGAGTCTGCCCGCCCCAAGGAGTGCACGCGCATGTGCGGAATCACCGGCTGGGCGTCCTTCCACCAGGACGTCCGCCACAGCGCCCCCGTCATCGAGGCGATGACCGCCACCATGGCCCTGCGCGGGCCCGACGCGGGCGGAGTCTGGCTCGGCGCCCACGCCGCGCTCGGCCACCGCCGCCTCGCCGTGATCGACATCGAGGGCGGCGCGCAGCCGATGGCCGACCGCCGCGACCGTCCAGGCGTCGTGCTGACCTACAGCGGCGAGGTCTACAACCACCACCGGCTGCGCGCCGAACTCCAGTCCAGGGGACACCGGTTCGAGACCCGCAGCGACACCGAGGTGGTGCTCCGCGCCTACCTGCAGTGGGGTGACGCGCTCGTCGACCGGCTGGAGGGCATGTACGCCTTCGCCATCTGGGACGAGCGGGCGGAGCGGCTGCTACTGGTCCGCGACCGGCTCGGCGTCAAGCCGCTGTTCTGGGCCCCCGTCGACGGCGGCCTCGCCTTCGGCTCCGAGCCCAAGGCGCTCTTCGCGCACCCGGAGATCACCCCGACCGTCGACGCCGACGGCCTGCGCGAGGCCTACAGCCTGCTCTTCAACACCGGCCCCACCGTCTGGGCCGGCGTCCGAGAGGTCCACCCCGGGGGTCTGCTCGTCCTCGACCGGGACGGCGTCCGCGAGCGCCGCTACTGGGAGCTGGAGGCCCGCCCGCACACCGACGACCTCGCCACCACCACCGAGCGGGTCCGCTCGCTGGTCAACCGCGCCGCCCGCGCCCAGCTGGAGGCCGACGTCCCGCTCTGCAGCCTGCTCTCCGGCGGCCTGGACTCCACCGTCGTCACCGCACTGGTCGCCGACGAACTCCGGCTGACCGAGGGCCCGCAGGCCAGGCTGCGCTCGTACGCCGTCGACTACAGCGACCAGGCCGAGCAGTTCACCGGCGACGTGCTGCGCACCGGCCACGACACCCCGTACGCAGCGGAGGCCGGCGCCTTCATCGGCAGCGACCACTCCACCGTCGTCCTCGACCCGAAAGCCCTGCTCGACCTGGACCACCGCCGGGCCGTCGTCGTCTCCCGTGACTCGCCGATCGGCGTCGGAGACATGGACACCTCGCTCTACCTGCTGTTCGGCGAGATCCGCCGGCACTCCACGGTCGCCCTCTCCGGCGAGGCCGCGGACGAGGTGTTCGGCGGCTACCCGTGGTTCCACAAGCCCGCGGCGCTCGCCGCACGGACGTTCCCCTGGCTGCTCGTCACCGGCGACGAGGCGGCCATGCCGATCAACCCGGACCTCGCCGCCCACCTGCGCATCGGCGAGTTCCGCGACAACACCTACCGCGGCGCGCTCGCCGCCGTCCCGCACCTGGACGACGAGAGCCCCGCCGAGCACCGGCAGCGGGAGATGCAGCACCTCTCGCTCACCCGCTGGCTGCGCCAGCTGCTGCACCGCAAGGACCGCCTCTCGATGGCCCAGGGCCTGGAGGTCCGCGTCCCCTACTGCGACCACCGGCTGGTCGAGTACGCCTTCAACATCCCCTGGGCGATGAAGAGCCACGACGGGCGGGAGAAGAGCCTGCTCCGCTCCACCGGCCAGGGCATCGCGCCCGACTCGGTGCTCTGGCGGCCGAAGAACCACTACCCGACCACCCATCACGCCGACTACAACAGCGGCCTCCAGCGGCTCGCCCGTGAGGCGCTCGACGTGCCGCACGTCCGTGACATCGCCGACGAGACGGTCCTCAAGGCGGGGCTCGGCACCCCGGCCGGCGAGCTGGAGTGGGGCCACCGGCTCCGTCTGGAGCGGGTCGTCGACCTCGCGCTCTGGCTCGACCACCACCGCCCGGCTCTCGCGATCTGACGGTTCGCCTGCGGCCCGCCGCGGGGAAGGCGCGTCGTGCCGTGCCGTGCCGTGCCGTGCCGTGTTGTGGCGTGACCGGGCGCCCGGGCGGGCGTAGAACGGACGGAACGATCACCGGACCCCACCGGACCCCGCCGGACCCCGCCGGATCCCATGGGATCCCACCGGACCCCACCGATCGCCACCGGACCGGACGCCGCACGACCGGAGGAGACAGGCTTGAAGACCGACCCCCGCCACGGCCCGCTGGTCGCGATGCTGCTGGTGCTCACCGTGGTCACCGGGCTGGTCGACGCGGTCAGCTACCTCGCGCTCGGCCACGTCTTCGTCGCCAACATGACCGGGAACGTCGTCTTCCTCGGCTTCGCGCTAGCGGGCGCGCCCGGCCTCTCCGCGACGGCCTCGCTCGCCGCGCTGGCGGCCTTCCTCCTCGGCGCGCTCGCCGGCGGCCGGCTCTGCGAAGTCCTGCCGGGCCACCGGGGGCGGCTGCTGGTCGTCTCCACGGTCGTGCAGGCCGCGCTGCTGGCCGGCGGCACCGCCCTCGCCGCGCTGGCCGGCTACACCGCCGACCCGGTCCGCTACCCGTTGATCGGCCTGCTCGGCTTCGCGATGGGCCTGCAGAATGCCGTCGTCCGCCACCTCAGGGTGCCGGACCTCACCACCACCGTCCTCACCATGACCATCACCGCCCTCGCCGCCGATCGCTCCGGCACCCGTCGACTGGCCTCCGCCGTCTGGATGTTCGGCGGAGCCCTCCTGGGGGCCGTGCTCGTCCTCCACGCCGACGTCCCGGCCGCGCTGGGCCTCGCCCTCGCCCTCCTCGCTGCCGTCGCGATCCTCACCGACCGCGCGTCCCGCCCCCACTCCGGCCAGGACGGCCCGGGAGGGCCCGCCCCCGCCTGGACGGCTCCGGAGGGCGGGTCCTGACCGAAGGTCACCGTGCGCTCGGGGGACGGGACCGGGGGCCGGGGACCAGGCACCGGGAACGGGGGAGGAGCGATACACGCGCGGCCGCCGCGGGCTTCAGGGCGCGTCGGTGGCCCGCTTCGGCGGAGTCGTCCAGCCGGCGTCGACCCGTGCCCGCTCGGCCGCGATCAGCGGGCCGACCACGTCCTCGACCGTCCGGTGCGAGATCTCCGCGAACGCGCGTACCCAGTCGACGAGTTCGGCGGGCAGCTGGAGCGTGAGACGGCGCGTCTCCGCCGCCCCGGCGGCCTCCGGGACGGTGAGGAAGGCGTCCGCCTCCACCCCGTACCACCGGGTCGTCCGCCCGACCGGTGCCATCCCGAGGCGCCGGCAGACTGCCGCCGAGGGGGCGTTGCCGGGGCGGACGACGGCGTGGACGCGGGTGAGGCCGTCGGCGAACCCCTTGGCGAGGGCGGCGCGGGCCGCCTCGGTGGCGAAGCCCTGGCCCCAGGAGTCGGGGTGGAGGTGCCAGCCGACCTCGACCTCCCCGTCGCCGTCGGGCAGCGGTACCAGCAGGACGGAACCGACGACGACTCCGGTGTCCCGCCGTTCGAGCGCCCAGATGCCGTACCGGGGATCGGCGGATCGCTGCCGGAACCGCTCGATCAGGGCCGGGGCCTCGTCGGGCGAGGCCAGCGCCCTCGGCTCGGCGCCGAGCCAGCGCGCCACCTCCCAGCGGGAGTAGATGTCGTAGACGCGCTGCTCGTCGTGCGGCTCCCAGAGCCGGGCGGTGAGCCGGTCGGTGGTGAAGGCGATGTGCACAGTGGTCTCCGTCAGTCGTCCTGGGGCCCGCCGGGGCTGCTGGTGGTGCGGCCGCTCCACCGGGGCTCGTGCCGGGCCCAGGACTCCTCCCAGGCCAGGTCGGCCCGCCGGTTGAGGACGCGAAGGCGCAGCGCGAGGGCACCGACCAGCACGGTCGTGACGGTCAGGAACCCGGCGAGGCCGGCGCAGACCGCGTTGATGACGAGGCTGCTCCTGGTCGTGGGGGGAATGGCGGGGGTGCCGGCCCGGTCGACCCAGAGGGTGACGGCGGAGCCGGCGACGGCGGTGTGGCGGACCTCGATCGTGCCGGTGCGCGGCTGTCCGTCGGGGGCGGTCCAGGCGGCTTCGGCGGGCAGCTGGTTCCGGTAACCGCCGGTGCGCCGGCCGCTGGTGGTGGCGGTGGGGTGGTCGACGCTCCGTACGACGGCGACGACCGGGTGGAGGCGGGCGCGGTCGGCGGCGGCGTCGCGCGCGGTGGCACGGTAGCCGAGCAGTGCAGCGGTGACGGCGGCCGCGAGGGTGAGGAGAACGCCCAGCACCGTGGCGGTCCGGGCGCGGCTGCGGGACCGGTCCAGCGGGCGGACGAGTGTCCGTGCCGACGCGCCGTCGTGCGCGCCGAAGACCCGCCGCAGCTTTCGGCCGGCCCGCCGCGGCAGCGACGCGGGCCGGGGCCGGCGGGGTGTGCTGGACACGATGCGGGCTCCTCGGGGTTCGCCGGGTTCGCGGGGCGACGGTGCGGTGGCGCCCGGCCGGGGTCCCCGCCGCGGTGCCCGTACTGCCGGGTTCCCATCTCACTCCGTCCCCCCGTCCGTGCACAAGAGCCGTGCGCGCCCGCACCACCGGGGAGTTTCGGGCGAACCGGGACGTTCGACCCTCGGCGGGGGAGGCCCGGGCGAGGCAGGCTGGAGGAGCCACGTCCCCGCATGGGCCGGGACGTGGCGGGTTCGGCCTGCTGTGGGGGCTTGCCGGGCCGTGGTGTGGAGCGGGGGGCGGTGTGGGGCCGCCTCCCGCTCACGCCTGCCCGGACGTCTCCTCCGAACGCCCCTTCCGGGTGCCTCTCCGTACGCCGTTCCCGGTACTCACCCGCAGGCGTTCCGCACGCCGCCCCGGCGCCGCTCCCGCCCCGCCCGGGCGCAGTTGCGACTGCGTCGCTCACCAGATCCGCAGGTCAGAGACGTATTCTCGCCAGCTATACACTCGGAGTATACGCCTGATGTATGGTCATCTCATGAGTGTTCCTTTGACCCTTCTCGGGCTGCTGGAGCGAGAGCCGAGCCATGGCTACGACCTCAAGCGCGACTACGACGCCTTCTTCGGGCGGGGCAAGCCCCTGCCGTACGGCCAGGTCTACGCCACGCTCGGCCGGCTGGCGCGGGACGGCAAGGTCGTGGCCGGCGAGGCCGAGCCCGGCGACGGGCCCGAGCGCAAGCGCTACGTGATCACCGAGGCCGGCGTGACGGAGTTCGAGCACTGGCTCACCGAGCCCGTCTCGCCCGAACCCAACCTGCAGACGGTTCTCTTCACCAAGGTCGTGCTGGCCCTGATGCTCGGCCGCGACGCCGAGGTCTACCTCGACACCCAGCGCGCCGCCCACATGCACCGGATGCGCGAGCTGACCGACCTGCGCCGCAACGGCGCGCTGGTCGACGCCCTGCTCGCCGACCACGGGCTCTTCCACCTGGAGGCCGACTTGCGCTGGATCGACCTGACCACCGCCCGCCTGGACGCGCTCGCCGAGGCGGTGCGGTCATGACCCTGCTGATCGAGGCCCAGGACATCACCCTCGCCTTCGGCGAGACCCCCGCGCTGCGCGGCGCGAGCCTGTCCGTGAACGCCGGCGAGGTGCTCGCCATCATGGGCCCCAGCGGCTCCGGCAAGTCCACCCTGCTGCACTGCCTGGCCGGCATCCTCACCCCCGACTCGGGCGAGGTCCGCTTCAACGGCCAGCGGATCGACACCATGGGCGAGGCCCAGCGCAGTGCCCTGCGCCGCGACAAGTTCGGCTTCGTCTTCCAGTTCGGGCAGCTCGTCCCGGAGCTGACGGCCGAGGAGAACGTCGCCCTGCCGCTGCTGCTGAGCGGCACCAAACGGGCCGCCGCCCTGGCCGAGGCCCGGCCCTGGTTCGCCCGGCTCGGCCTGGACGGCATGGAGCGGCGCCGGTCCGGCGAGCTGTCGGGCGGTCAGGCGCAGCGCGTCGCGCTGGCCCGCGGTCTGGTGGCCCGGCCGCAGGTGCTGTTCGCCGACGAGCCGACGGGCGCGCTGGACTCGCTCACCGGCGAGCAGGTGATGGAGCTGATGGTGGGCGCCGCGCGCGAGCAGGGCACCACCGTCATCCTGGTCACCCACGAGCCGCGGGTCGCCGCCTACGCCGACCGCGAGGCGATCGTCCGGGACGGCAGGGCCACCTCTCTCCCGGCAGGCCCGGCGGCGGGCCGCGCGGCGGAACGGATCGCCTCGTGATCGCCTTCTCGCTCCGACTGGCCGTCAGCGGTGGCCGGGAGGCCGTTGCCCGGCTGGTCATCATCGCCGCCGCCGTGGCGATCGGCGTCGGTCTGCTGCTCTCCACGCTGGCGAGCATCAACGCCGTCGGCAAGGCCAACGAACGGGTCCTGTGGACCAACTCCGGCGCGGCGAGCCGCACCGAGACGGCGCCGGTGGACCCGCTCTGGTGGTGGGACCACAGCGACTTCTTCAACGGCAAGGAGATCTTCCAGCTCGACGTCGCCGCCACCGGGCCGACCGCGCCCGTCCCGCCGGGCCTCACCAAGCTGCCCGCACCCGGCGAGTACTACGCCTCGCCCAAGTTGGCCGAACTGCTGCGCAAGACCCCGGCCGTCGAACTGGGCGACCGTTTCCCCGGCCGGATGGCCGGAGTTCTCGGCGCCGAGGCGCTGCCCTCCCCGGACTCGCTCTTCCTGGTCGAGGGCCGGACCCCGGGGGAGATCGAGCACATGCCCGGGGCGAGCAAGGTCACCACCATCGCCACCGCTCTCCCGCCCTCCTGCGACAACGACTGCCCGGGGCTGGGCACGCGCGGCGACGCCATGACGCTGATCCTCTCCGTCGTGGCCGGCGCGCTGATCTTCCCGGTGGTCATCTTCATCGGCACCGCGACCCGGCTCTCCGCCGCCACCCGTGAGCAGCGCTACGCCGCGATGCGGCTGGTCGGCGCCACCCCGCGGCAGGTTTCGGTGATCTCGGCGGTGGAGTCCACCGTGGCCGCGGTGGCCGGAACGGTCGTCGGCTTCGGCCTCTTCCTGCTGCTGCGCCCGCTGGTGGCGACCATCCCGTTCACCGGGAACCGGTTCTTCGCCGAGGACCTGTCGCTCACTCCGCTCCAGGCGGCGGCCACGGCGCTGGGCGTCCCCGCGGCGGCGGCGGTCGCGGCCCGGCTGGCGCTGCGGCGGGTCACCATCTCCCCGCTGGGTGTCACCCGCCGGGTCACCCCGAAGCCGCCCGGTCACTGGCGGGCGGTCCCGCTGCTGGCCGGCCTGGCCGAGCTCGGTTACTTCGTCAACCGGCGCCCGGACACCACCAACGGGCAGACCGCGGCCTATCTGACCGGCTTTCTGACGATCATGCTCGGCCTGGTGATCGCCGGACCCTGGATCACCATGGTGGCCGCCCGCGCCGTCGCGCTGCGCACCAGCCGCCCGGCCACGCTGATCGCCGTCCGGCGGCTCGCGGACGACCCGAAGGCGGGCTTCCGGTCGGTCGCGGGCCTGGTCCTCGCCCTGTTCGTCACCACCGCGACCGTCTGCATCATCGGGACCATCAACGACAGCCGGGGCACGCTCAGCGGCGACCCGCAGACCCGGGTCGCGGTCGGGCAGAGCGGCCGGATGGAGGATCCGCCGATGACGGACGCCGTGTCGGCGAAGCTGCTGGCCGACCTCCGGGCGGTGCCCGGCTTCCGCGGCCTCTCCCTGGGCCACGACAACCCGCAGGGGCTCGGCAGGATGCCGGGTGAGCGCCCCTGGTTCTCGCCGAGCCTGGTGCTCTGCTCCGACCTCGCCCAGGTCCCGGTGGTGGGCCGCTGCCCCGCCGGCGCGAGCGTCGTCGGCGTCCCGCAGTGGGCCTTCCTGGACCTGCGTTCCAACGCCAAGGCCGAGTGGCCGGCCGCGCCGGTCTCCGCCGAGGAGGTGGCCGGGCTGCCGGTGCGCAACATCTACGTGACCACCGACGGCTCCACCGCCGCCATGGAGCAGACCCGGACGCTCCTGACCAAGGCCAATCCGGCGTACGCGTCCCGAACCGTGGGCGACTGGGGTTCTGCCCAGCAGAGGCAGCTCGCAGGCTGGCGGCAGCTGGCCAACGTGGTCCTGCTGACCACCCTGCCGATCGCCGGCTGCAGCCTCGCGGTGAGCGTGGTGGCGGGCCTGACCGACCGCAAGCGGCCGTTCGCGATGCTGCGGCTCACCGGAGCGCCGCTGCGGCTGCTGCAACGGGTGATCGGGCTGGAGAGCGGGCTGCCGCTGCTGGTGGTGGCGGCGATCGCGACCGGGACGGGCTTCGCGGCCTCCGCGATGTTCCTCAAGTCGCAGATGAACTACGACCTGGTGTCGCCGGGCGCGGTGTACTTCGTCCTGGTGGCACTCGGCCTGGCGACCTCGCTCGGGATCATCGCCTCCACACTCCCGTTGCTGAAGCGGATCACCGGCCCGGAGGCGGCCCGCAACGGCTGACCCGCCCGCGACGGCTGACCTGCTCCGGAGGCGGCCCCGCCCCGGACGGCCGGCCGGCCCGCGACGGCGGCCCCGCCCGCGACGGCTGACCCGCTCGCAACGGCTGACCCGCCCCCAACTGCGGCCCCACCCGCAACGCGGCCCCGCCCCGGACGGACGGCCGGCTCCGCGCCCTACCCCGTCACCCGGCTCCCGCCGGTGACGGGGTAGGCGTGCGTTCCGGGCCGGAGCACCGAGGGGGCGTCCGGAAGCCAACTGCCGAGCACGAGCGCGGACGGGTAGAACATCGGCCCGGGCAGTGCGTCGAGCGGGAAACGCTCCCAGCCTGCGCACGCGTGCGGCTCGGTGACCTCGGCCGCGGCCAGGCTCGGCGGGGCGAGCACGGCCGCGGTCAGCCGGGGGCGGCCCAGCTCGTGGTCGAGCAGCACGGCCAGGACGCGCATCCGCTCGGCCGGCAGCACGATGCCGGTCTCCTCGGCCAGCTCCCGGGCGGCGGCCTGTTCGAAGGACTCGCCCGGGTCGTCCACCTTGCCGCCCGGCAGGCTCCAGGTCGGCGGCTCGCCGGCGGTGATCCGGCGGCCGAGCAGCACCCGGCCGTCCCCGGTGGGGACGATGACGCCGGCGCCGAGCAGCGGTGCGGTGGTCAACTCGATTCCTCCCTGTACGGGTTACCTCGTGCGGGTTACCAGGCGGAGCGGTCGAAGTCCTTGAGGAAGCAGCCGTAGAGGTCCTCGCCCTGCTCGCCGCGGACGATCGGGTCGTACACCCGGGCCGCGCCGTCGACCAGGTCGAGCGGGGCGTGGAAGCCCTCGTCGGCGAGGCGCATCTTGTCCGGGTGCGGACGCTCGTCGGTGATCCAGCCGGTGTCGACGGCGGTCATCAGGATGCCGTCGGACTCGAACATCTCCTGCGCGCTGGTGCGGGTGAGCATGTTCAGCGCGGCCTTGGCCATGTTGGTGTGCGGGTGTCCGGCGCCCTTGTAGCCGCGCTGGAACACGCCCTCCATCGCGGAGACGTTGACCACGTACTTGCGGCGGGACGCCGAGGCGGCCATCGCCGGGCGGAGCCGGCTGATCAGGATGAACGGCGCGGTGGAGTTGCAGAGCTGGACCTCCAGCAGCTCCACCGGGCCGACCTCGTTGACGGTCTGCACCCAGCTGTTGGTGGGCGCGAGGTCGGGCACCAGGCCGCCGGCGTCGATCGCGGTGCCGGCCTCGATCCGGGCGGGCGTCGCGGAGCCGGTGACCAGGGCGAGCGAGGTGACGTCCTCGGCGGACAGCCGCTCCTCGTCGCCGCTCGCCTGCGCGGGCAGGGCCGGCAGGTCGACGCTGCCGCTTCCGAAACGGCCGATGGTGGTCGACTGCGGCAGCTCGCCGGCCGGCAGCGGCGCGTTCTCGGCGTTGACCAGCTCGCGGTAGGACTCCGGCGGGCGGCGCACGGTCTGCGCGGCGTTGTTGATCAGGATGTCCAGCGGGCCGTCCGCGGCGACCTCGTCGGCCAGCGCCATCACCTGGGCCGGGTCGCGCAGGTCGATCCCGATGATCTTGAGCCGGTGGATCCAGTCGGCGCTGTCCGGCATCGCGGTGAAGCGGCGGATCGCGTCGTTCGGGAAGCGGGTGGTGATGGTGGTGTGGGCGCCGTCGCGCAGCAGCATCAGCGCGATGTACATGCCGATCTTGGCCCGGCCGCCGGTGAGCAGCGCGCGCTTGCCGGTGAGGTCGGCGCGGGCGTCGCGGTGGGCGCGGTTCTTCACGGCGCAGGTCTGGCAGAGGTTGTGGTAGAACGCGTCCACCTCGACGTACCGCTGCTTGCACGTGTAGCAGGAGCGGGGGCGCTCCAGGATGCCGGCGATCTCGGTGGTCGTGACCGTGGTCAGGCCGAAGGCGCCGGCCGTCTCGTCGTCGATCCGGGTCGGCGCACCGGTGGCGGTACGGGCGGTGACGGCACGGTCGTTGGCGGTCTTCCGGGCCCGGGTCTCCTGGCGGCGACGCTGCTTGAGCGTGCGGAATATGCCGCCGACCGCCTGGCGGACGGTGATCGCGTCCGGGTGGTCGACGTGCAGCCCGTCCAGCTCGGCGAGCACGTCGAGGCAGAGCCGCAGCCGCTCCGGGTCGAGGCCGGGACCGTAGTCGATCTCCTCCTCGATCCCCTCGGTGCCGTTGCCCTGCTGGATGTCCACGCCCGCCGTCATCGCCCGCTGCCGCTTTCCTGGATTGCCTCGCCGTTACCGCGTGAATGCTACGGGAGCGGCCCTGGCCGGGGCGAAAAGCCGGACGGTTGGAGGAATCTCCAAGCCTGGGAGCCGTGCGGCGATCATGGTTTGTGCGGTGCCCCAGCAAACGTCCTCGAACTGGCTTTTGCCCCCACGGTGCCGGAGAATCGAATGTTGGGTGCGGGGCGCCCGAGTGCGCCCCGCGGCTTCGTCGCAACCGCACCCGAGGTGTAACTTCTCCCAGCCAGAGAGCCCTTTTTCATGCGCTTCCTGAACGACCTCAAGCCCTCGTACGACCTCACGTACGACGACGTCTTCATGGTCCCCAGCCGCTCCGCCGTGGGCTCCCGGCAGGGCGTCGACCTGTCCTCGAACGACGGCACCGGCACCACCATCCCGCTGGTCGTCGCCAACATGACCGCGATCGCCGGCCGCCGGATGGCCGAGACCGTCGCCCGTCGCGGCGGCCTGGTCGCCATCCCGCAGGACATCCCCACCGAGGTGATCGCCGACGTCATCGGGTGGGTGAAGCAGCGCCACCTGGTGCACGACACCGCCATCACCCTCGACCCCGGTGCCACCGTCGCCGAGGCGCTCTCGCTGCTGCCCAAGCGGGCGCACGGCGCGCTCGTCGTGGTCGAGGACGGCAAGCCGGTCGGCGTCGTCACCGACTCCGACTGCCAGGGCGTCGACCGCTTCACCAGCCTCGCCGACGTCATGTCGCGCGACCTACTGCTGCTCGACGAGGGCATCGACCCGCGCGCGGCCTTCGACAAGCTGACCGAGGCGCACCGCAAGCTCGCCCCGGTCGTGGACGCCGAGGGCCGGCTGGTCGGCCTGCTGACCCGTAAGAACGCTCTGCGCGCCACCCTCTACACCCCGGCCGTGGACGCGCGGAACCAGCTGCGGATCGCCGCCACCGTCGGCATCAACGGCGACGTGGCCGGCAAGGCCAAGGCCCTGATCGAGGCCGGCGCCGACGTGCTGGTGGTCGACACCGCGCACGGCCACCAGGAGTCGATGATCAGCGCGCTGCGCGCGGTGCGCGGACTGGACCCGCAGATCCCGATCGTGGCCGGCAACGTGGTCTCCGCCGCCGGTGTCCGCGACCTCGTCGAGGCGGGCGCCGACATCCTCAAGGTCGGTGTCGGTCCCGGCGCCATGTGCACCACCCGGATGATGACCGGCGTCGGCCGCCCGCAGTTCTCCGCCGTCCTGGAGTGCGCCGCCGAGGCGCGCAGGCTCGGCAAGCACGTCTGGGCCGACGGCGGTGTCCGCCACCCGCGCGACGTGGCGATGGCGCTGGCCGCCGGTGCGTCCAACGTGATGATCGGCTCCTGGTTCGCCGGCACCTACGAGTCGCCCGGCGACCTCCAGACCACCGCCGACGGCCGCCAGTACAAGGAGAGCTTCGGCATGGCCTCGGCCCGCGCGGTGAGCAACCGCACGGCCCAGGACTCCTCGTACGACCGGGCCCGCAAGGCGCTGTTCGAGGAGGGCATCTCGCACTCCCGGATGTTCGTCGACCCGGCCCGCCCCGGCGTCGAGGACCTGATCGACTCGATCGTCGCCGGCGTGCGCAGCTCCTGCACCTACGCGGGCGCGTCCAGCCTGGAGGAGTTCCACGAGAAGGCCGTGGTCGGCATCCAGAGCGCGGCCGGCTACGCCGAGGGCAAGCCGCTGCACTCCAGCTGGGCCTGATCCCGCTCAGCGGACGGCCGGCCGGTTCCTCGCCACGGGGAGCCGGCCGGCCGTTCCGCTGTGGGTGCTGTGGGTGCTGCGGGCATCGTGTGCTGCGTGGCCCTCGTGGGCCCGGTGGATGTCATGGGTGCCGGCGGCGCCGTGGAAGCCGAGCGGGGTGAGCAGGGCGCGGCCCAGCAGGCCGACCGCGACGTCCAGCGCGGAGGCGAGCGCCGCCGCCGCGTGCGGAAGCTCGCGCAGCTCCCAGAGCGCGGCGACGCTCGCCCACGCCGCGTCACGGGCCGAGTCCACCGACCAGGCGCCCACCCGGTGCGTCAGCGGCTCGGCGCGCTCCAGCACGTCCGGCCCGGGCATCAGCTGTTCCCGGACGGCCGTCTCCACGGCGGCGAGCAGTCCGTTGATCCGGTGGTAGTCGGCGCAGAGGTCCTCGGGGGACCGGCCGAGCCGGCGGCAGGTGTCGATCACGGCGAGCGGCAGGTCGTGCTGGATGTGGGCGTTCATCCCGGCCAGCGCGAACTGCAACGGGTGCACCCCGGGGTGCCCGCGCAGCTCGAACAACGGCCGCCAGCAGGCCGGCGGCCGGCGCCCCGCCGCGACGGCGTCCACGGCCAGCAGGTACCGCCCGGCGAACACCGCGTCCAACTCGGCCATCGCGGCCGGGTCGGCGAAGTACGGGCCCGCCAGACGGCGGCGCACCGCCTCCGTCACGGTGAGGTACATGCGGTTGAACACCGCGACGCCGTCGCTGGCCGGAAGACCGGCGCCGATCTCCCGCAGCCGGCGGATCACCTCGTCCACCGCACGTGCCGTGTCCCGCGCCATTCATCACCCTCCGCGATCGACCGTGCGCTGATCGCATCATCGTGACAGTGCCGGGCCGGCGCGGTGCCGGCGCCGCGCGGACGGTCCGGTCGGCTCAGCCCAGCTCGTACTCCAGGACGTAGGTGTGGCCGCCGTCGTCCACGGTCAGCTCGAAGGTTCCGGTGATCCCCGCCAGCTCGCCCGCGCCGGTGCCCGCCACCACCCGGACGGCCAGCCGCTCGCCCTGGCTGCCCGGCGCCGAGTGCTGGAGCACGAACGAGCCCTTCCGGCCGTCCAGCTCCCCGGTGAAGCGCTCCACCGCGACGTACGCCGCCGGTCCGCCCGCGCCGTCCAGCACGGAGAGCATCCGGACCACGCTGCTGCCGGTCAGGCCGCCCGTGAACTCCTTCGTCAGCCGCACCCGGCCGAGCGTCGCCCCGGGCTGCTCGTCGGTCTCCTCGGGCTCGAAGGCGGTCACCTCGAACGCCCCGCTCGTCTTGATCCCCATGCCACCGTTCCCCTCGGCCACCCTTGCGGACGGCACCCCGCCGACCGCGCTCACACCCTTGCACACGCCACCGACAATCGACCCGAACCGCCGACGGTGGTGCCGGGCCGGGCCTACCACCGCCCGGTGGATGCGGCGCGCCGGCGGACGCAGCGCGCCGGCGGGTGCGGCGGGGCGGATGCCGTGCTCGGGCCAGGGCTCAGCGGGTGCGGCGCTCAGCGATCCCAGCGAAGCGCCAGCAGGGCCGCGTCGTCGGCCAGACCGGCGTCACCCACCCAGGTGCGGACCTCCGCCAGCAGCTCGTCCAGCACGTCCTCCGGGTTCCCGGCGGAGAGCCCGGCCAGCCGTTCCTCGAGCGGGAAGAACCGGCCCGCCGCGTTCCGGGCCTCGGACACGCCGTCGGTGTAGAGCAGCAGCAGGTCGCCGGTGCGCGGTTCGAAGCCGCCCGCCCGGTAGTGCCCGCCCAACAGCCCGAGCAGCCCCAGCGGCGGGGCGTGCTGCGGCGGCTCCAGCTCGTCCACCCGGCCGGCCCGGCGCAGCAGCGGGTGCGGATGGCCGCAGTTGACCAGCCGTGCCGCGCCGCCGGTCCCGTCCACGCCCAGCAGCACCGCCGTGACGAACCGCTCGTTCACCGGGCGGCCCGCCAGTGCCGAGTCCAGCCGCTCCGCCACCCGGGCCAGCTCCGGTTCGGTGCGGGCCGCCTCCCGGAAGACCCCCAGCACGTCCGCCGCCGTCTCCACCGCCGGCAGCCCGTGCCCCTGCACGTCCCCCAGCAGGATCCGGATCCCGTGCGGACCCTCCGCGACCTCGTACAGGTCCCCGCCGATCCGGGCCTCGGCCGCCGCCGCGACGTAGCGCACCGCCACCCGCAACGGCCCGAGCCGCTCCGGCGGCGGCCGCAGCAGCGCCCGCTGCGCCGCCTCGGCCACCGTCCGGACCTGGAACAGCTCGTGCTCCCGGGCCGACACCAGGACGACGCTCCCGGCACTGGCCAGCGTCGCGGCGAGCACGGTGACCAGCGCGCTGACGTGGACCGAGCCGGGCAGTCCGCGGTTGCTGAGCTCCAGCAGACCGGCCGCGAGGACGGCGACGGCTCCCGTGATCAGCACCACCCGGGCGCGCCGGGTGGTCGCCCCGGCCAGGACCGGCGCCACCGCGAGCACGGGGGACAGGGTCGTCCCGGGCCCGGACACCAGGTCGGCCACCACGGCGACGACCAGCAGGAGGTAGGCGCAGACCAGCAGCAGCCTGGTCCGCCGCGGCAGATGCAGCGGCGGCACCGCGTCCTGCGGTCCGGCGGTGGTCACGCGGGCGCCTCCAGTGGGCGTGGGCGGGGGCCTCACTGTCCACTCTCCACCGCAGCCGGGGGCACCGGCATGTCGGACGGGAGCCTCGGCCGGTGCGGGGCGTCCGGTGCGGTGCGGCCGGTGCGGGGATTCCCGGGCGGGCGCCTCAGGGTGGGCGTCCCGGGCGGGCGTCCCGGGCGGGCCTTCCCGGGGCGGGGAGGCGGGTGGCCGCGGGACGGGTGGCGGGCGGGCGGCCGGTCGGTCCCGGCTAGGCTGGCGGCGAGATGAGACGCAAGAGCAAGCCGCCCGCCCCCCTCCCGCAGCGACTCGGGGTGGACCCGGTGCACCTGCGGCTCCCCGTCGAGGGACCGTGGCCGACGGTGCGCGCGTACCTGGCCGACCGCCTGCCCACCGTGGCGCCGGAGCGGATCGACGCGCTGCTGCACGGCCGGGAGATCGTCGGCGAGGGCGGTCCGATCGGGCCGGACGAGCCGTTCCGCCCCGGCGCGCACCTCTGGCTCTACCGTGAGCTGCCGGACGAGGTCCCGGTCCCGTTCGAGCTGGCCGTGCTGTACCGGGACGAGCACCTGGTCGTGGTCGACAAGCCGCACTTCCTGGCCACCACCCCGCGCGGCCGCCACGTCGTCGAGACGGCCCTCTCCCGGCTGCGGCACTCGCTGGACCTCCCCGCCCTCAGCCCGGCGCACCGGCTGGACCGGCTGACGGCCGGGCTGGCGATGTTCGTGGTCCGACCCGAGGAGCGCGGCGCCTACCAGACGCTCTTCCGCGACCGGCTGGTCCGCAAGGAGTACCGGGCGATCGCGCCGTACGACCCGGCGCTCGCCCTGCCCCGCACCGTCCGCAGCCACATCGTGAAGGAACGCGGCGTGATCGCCGCCCAGGAGCTGGACGCCCCGCCGAACAGCGAGAGCCGGATCGAGCTGGTCGAGCACCGCGACGGCCTCGGCCACTACCGGCTGCTGCCGTTCAGCGGGCGCACCCACCAGCTGCGGCTGCACATGAGCGGCCTGGGACTGCCGATCCTCGGCGACCCGGTGTACCCGGTGCTGCTGCCGGACCCCGCGCCGGACGACTTCCGCCGTCCACTGCAACTACTCGCCTCCTGCGTCGAGTTCACCGATCCGCTGACCGGCCGCCCGCGCCGCTTCGAGAGCTGCCGCACGCTCGCCGCCTGGTCGGATCCCGCCTCCTGGTAGCTCCGGGCCCCGCGGCGGTCCGAACAGCGGTCCACCCGGCCCGGGTGGGCCGGGCCGGCGGAGCGGGAGGGGCCCGCATCGGCCTCCTGGTCTAGGTCCAAGGTACGACCCGGTCCCGGTCCCGGTGGCCGATCCGTGCGGGGCGGGGCCGGGACGATCGTGGTGCCATGAACAACGCACCGCAGCACACCGTCCGGTCCGCCCAGCCGGCCACCCCGCCCGTCGCCCTGGTCACCGGCGCCTCGCGTGGCCTCGGCCTGGCCCTCGCCCGGGCACTGGCCGCCGACGGCTGGCAGCTCGTGATCACCGCCCGCAACCAGGCCGAACTCTCCGCCGCCGAGGCCGGGCTGGCCGCCCTCACCAAGGTCACCGCCCTGGCCGGCTCGGTCGTCGACGACGACCACCGCGCCCGCCTGGCCGAGGCCGCCGCCGGGCTCGGCGGTGCGACGCTCCTGGTCAACAACGCGGGCACGCTGAACGGTTCGGACGCGGGCAGCGAGCCGCTGCCCCGGCTCGCCGACGTCCCGTTGCCCGATCTGCTGGAGATGTTCGAGGTCAACGCCCTCGCGCCGATCGCCCTGACCCAGCTCCTGCTGCCGCAGCTGCGCGCGCACTCCGGTGTCCTGCTCAACATCAGCTCCGACGCGGCTGTCGAGGCCTACCGGGGCTGGGGCGGTTACGGCGCCGCCAAGGCCGCGCTGGACCACGCCTCCGCCGTGCTGGCCCGGGAGGAACCGGAGTTGAAGGTCTGGGCGGTCGACCCGGGCAGCATGCGGACCAGGATGCTCCAGGAGGCGTACGCGGGCGAGGACATCTCCGCCGAGCCGCTCCCCGAGACCGTCGTCCCCGCCCTCCTCGGCCTGCTCCGCGACCGTCCCGCCTCCGGCCGCTACCGGGCCGCCGACCTGCTCGCCGCCACCGCCGCCCAGGGCGAGCGATGACCGCACTCACCGACACCGGGATCGACGTCACCGTCCCGCCCGAACTCTCGGCCCGCGCACCGGCGGAGGCCCGCGGCACGGCCCGCGACGGCGTGCGGATGCTGGTCGGCCGCCGCGACGCGGGAACCGTCGAGCACCGTCGCTTCACCGACCTGCCCGAGGTGCTGCGCCCCGGGGACCTGCTGGTGGTCAACAACTCGGCCACCCTGCCCGCCGCCCTGGCCGGGCGGCTGCCGGACGGCACCGCCGTCGCGCTGCACCTGTCCTCCGCGCAGCCCGACCAACGCGGCTCCTTCCTGGTGGAGTTGCGCCGTACGGTGTCCGGCGGGGCCCCCGCCTACTACCCGCCGGCGGAGTCCCCGGCCCGCCCCGGGCTGCGGGTGGACCTGCCGGGCGGCGCCTCGGCCGAGCTCGTCGAGCCGTTCACGGCCCGCCTCTGGCACGCCCGACTCGACCTGCCCGCACCCTTGTTGGAGTACCTGGCCCGTCACGGCAGGGCCATCCGGTACGGCTACGTGGACGACGACTGGCCGATCGAGGCCTACCAGACGGTCTTCGCGACCGTCCCCGGCAGTAGCGAAATGCCCAGCGCAGGGCGCCCGTTCAGCACAGAGGTGGTGGCCCGGCTGGCCGGGCGGGGGGTGCTGGTCGCGCCGATCACCCTGCACACCGGCGTCGCCTCCCCGGAGGCGCACGAGGCCCCGTACGCCGAGCGGTTCCAGGTCCCGGCCGCCACCGCCCGTCTGGTGGGCCACGTCCGGGCCGGCGGCGGCCGGGTGATCGCGGTCGGTACGACCGTCGTCCGCGCCCTGGAATCGGCGGCCGCCCCGGACGGGGCCGTCCACGAGGCGGGCGGCTGGACCGAGTTGGTGATCACCCCCGAACGCGGCGTCCTGGCCGTGGACGGCCTCCTCACCGGCTGGCACGAGCCCCGCGCCTCCCACCTGCTGATGCTCGCCGCTGTCGCCGGGCGACCACTCCTGGCACGCTGCTACGCGGAAGCGGTCCACCACCGTTACCTGTGGCACGAGTTCGGCGACGTCAATCTGCTGCTCCCCGACTAGGGTCTCGCCCGGGCCCGGCAGCCTGCGCCCTCACGCATGCGCGTCCTCGCCCGCACGCCTGTGCGTCCTCGCCCGCACGCCTGCGCGTCCGCGCCCGCAGGCCTGCGCGTCATCGCTGGTGCGCCGCCGGGGCAGGCGCCGTGAAGGCGCGGCGGCGGTGCCGACGGACTCCGGCCGACGGTGGGCCGCCTGCCGGGGGACCGGTGGCCCACCGTCGGCCCACCGCAGGCCGCCGGTCAGGACGCCTGGTCCGCGAACAGCGTGCGCGCCGCGTGGTGGGTGTCCAGGTACTCGCGCACCGCGGTGATCAGGCCGTTCTCGACGGTGAAGATGCCGAGGCACTGGTTGTGGTACGCGGAGCCGTTGGCCGCCGTGCCACGGGCGGTCCACTCGGCGACCACCTGCGGGCCGTCCGCCAGCAGGCCGGTGAGCGTCACCTGCGGGGAGCCGCCGGGGGCGAACAGGGTGCGCACCGAGCCGAGGAAGTCCTCGACGATGGCGTCCCGTCCGTCCCAGACCCGCGACAGCGGCAGGTCGCCGGGGTAGGACCAGGTGGCGTTCTCGGCGAACGAGGCCACCGCGGTGGGGAGGTCGCCGGTGGCGATGGCGGTGACGTAACGCTCCACGACGGTACGGGGGTCGAGCTGGTCCACGATGTGCTCCTCGGTGTTCCGGGCCGGTTCCTTCTGCCGGGACCAAGCCAAGCCCCCCGGGGGCCACGCGGGCGAACAACCGCACGGGAACGGCGACAAACGACGGTTGTCGTGGGTGGTCAGCGGGCCGATGTACCCGGTGGCAGCTCCAGTTCGAACCAGACCACCTTGCCGTCCCGGGTGCGGCGGCTGCCCCAGCGGTGGGCGAGCTCGTTGACCAGGTGCATGCCGCGTCCGCCCTCGTCCTCCGAGCGGGCGCGCCGCATCCGGGGTGACTCGGCGTCCCGGTCGGCGACCTCCACGGTGAGCAGCCGGTTGTAGAACAGCCTGAGCTGGGTGGGGGATCCGGCGTGCACGAGGGCGTTGGTGATCAGCTCGCTGGTGAGCAGCTCCGCCCAGTCGGCGAGCGGGGCGAGACCCCAGCCGATGAGCGTGTCGCGGGTGAAGCGGCGTGAGTGCGCGACCATCGCGTGGTCGTCGGTGAGCGGCAGGGTGGCGATCCGGTCGGCGCCGGCGGGCCGGACCTGCGCCAGGATGATCGCGATGTCGTCCTCGCTGGTGCGGCCGGTGAGTTCGGCCAGGACGGCGTCGCAGGTCTGCTCCAGCGAGCGGTGCCGGTCGGCGATGGTCCGGCAGAGCAGGTCCAGGCCCTCGTCGATGTCACGGCCGCGGCGCTCGACCAGACCGTCCGTGTACAGCGCCAGGATGCCCTCCTCCGGGAGCGTGAACTCGACGCTCTCGAAGGGGACTCCGCCGACCCCGAGCGGTGCGCCGGGCGGCAGGTCGACCAGCCGGGCCCCGCCCTCGCTGTCGGCCACCACCGGCGGCAGGTGGCCCGCGCAGGCGGCGGTGCAGAGACGTTCCACCGGGTCGTACACCACGCAGACGCAGGTCGCGAACTGGCCCTCGCCGAGTGCCGTGGTGGCCTCGTCCAGCCGGTGCAGCACCCGTGCGGGATCCAGCTCCAGCGTGATCAACGTGCGTGCCACCGTGCGGAGTTGCCCCATCGTGGCGGCGGCCCGGATGCCGTGGCCCATCACGTCGCCGACCACCAGCGCGACCCGCCCCGACGAGAGCGGCACGACGTCGAACCAGTCGCCGCCGACCTCGCTGACCACGCTGCTCGGCAGGTACCGGTAGGCGATCTCCAGCCCCAGCGTGCGGTGGATCTCCTGCGGCAGCAGGCTGCGCTGCAGCGTGAGCGCGGTGTCCCGCTCGCGACGGTAGAGCCGGCCGTTGTCCATCGCCAGGGCCGTCCGCGCGGCCAGCTCCTCGGCCAGCGCCCGGTCCGCCTGGCCGAACGGCACCGGGTTGCGGATCCGGATGAACTCGGCGCCGCCCAGCACCAGTCCGCGTGCCAGCAGCGGCACCATCAGGTAGGAGTGGATCCCGGCGTCGAGACCTGGCTGGACCCGGTCCGGCGACGCGACGATCCGCCGCAGCGCCGCCTCGTCGACCTCCGACACCAGGATCGAGCGCCCAGTCCGCAGGCTCTCCGCGTACACCTTCGCGGACTGCGAGTTCGAGCCCACCTGGTCGGCGGCCCCCGCCAGCACCCCGTTCGCGTTGGCCTCGCCGACGGCGACCGCCCGCAGCAGCACCGTGCCGTCGTCCGGGACGGGGCTCGGCTCGTCGCCGCTCAGGACCGCCTCGCGCAGGTCGACGGTGACGAAGTCGGCGAAGCGCGGGATCACCACCTCCACCAACTCCTCGGCGGTGCGGTGCAGATCGAGCGTGGTGCCGATCCGGGTGCTGGCCTCGTTGAGCAGTGAAAGCCGCTGCTGCGCCGCCCAGGCCTCGTCCAGGGCGCGCTGGCGGGCCGCCGCCGCGTCGCGCTCCCGGGTGAACAGCAGCGCGTTGTCGATCGACACCGCGGCCCGGACCGCCAACTCCCCGGCCAGCGCCAGGTCGTCGTCCTCGTACGGGCGCTCCACCACCGTCCGGTAGAAGCCGGCCACGCCGACCGGCGAACCCCGGGCGATCAGCGGCACCACCATGAACGACCGGACGTTCTGCGTGCGGACCGCGGCCCTGCGGACCGGGTCGTCGGCGAACCAGGCCATGCCCGCCGCGTCCATCCGCGGCACCAGCACCGGCTTGCGGTTCGCCAGGCTCCACGCGTACGGCGAACTCGGCCGGAACCGCTGCACCCCTCCGGTGCGGTCGATCGGCTCCAGCGTCGAACCGTGCGCCGAGTGGAACGCCATCCGGCGCAGCACCGCCGAGCCGTCCGCCAGCGTGCGGGCCTCGCGCTCGCCGCGCACCAGGTCGTCCAGCACCTCCACCACCACGGTGTCGGCCAGCCTGGGCGTCGCCACCTCGGCCAACTCCTTGGCGGTCTGGGTGAGATCGAGCGTGGTGCCGATCCGTGCCGATGCCGAGTTGACCAGCGCCAGCCGCTCCTGCGCGGCCTTCGCCTCGCGCAGCGCCTGCTGCCGGGCGAGCACGGTCTGGTGCTGGCGCAGGTAGAGCCGGGCGTTGTCGATCGCCACGGCGGCCCGCGACGCGAGCTCGTCACCGAGCGTGATGTCCGCCTCGGCGAAGGACTCCCGCTCGCCGCGCCGCGAGTACACCACCATGCCCAGCGTGGTGCCGCGCGCCACCAACGGGGTGATCCGCACCGAACGCGGCCGGTCGCCGAGATACGCCTGGCGGCGGCTCTCGGAGATCCCCTGGCTGAGCATCGGCAGCTCCCAGGACGGCACCACCACCGTGCGGCCGGTGGCCAGCGCCCGCGCGTACGGGGAGTCCGGGGCCACCTCGTACACCGTGTCCACCGGCAGTGCCTCGGCCGGGTAGAGCGGGTCGGTGGTGGCGAGCGCCAGCCGGCGCACCAGCTGCGGGGCGCTGGGGTCCAGCGGCTCCACGTTGCGCCCGGCGACCAGCGCCTCCAGCGCGAACACGCCGCTGATGTCCGCGACCCTGGGCACCATGGCGTCGGCCAGCTCGCGGGCGGTCTGCCGCAGGTCAAGCGTGGTGCCGATCGAGGCGGTGGCGTCGACCAGCAGTGCCAGCCGCTCCTGCGCCCGGGCCGCCCGGGCGTCCGCGCGGGACCGCTCGGTGATGTCGATGACGGTCGAACTCACCCCGAGGATCTCCCCGGCCGGGTCCTCCAGTCGGAAGTAGGAGGCCGACCAGGCGTGGTCGTGCTCGGGATCGCCCGGGGTTCGGCCGCGCGAGCGCGCGTCCAGTACGGGTTCGCCGCTCTCCAGCACCCGCCGCATCACCGCCTCGGTCTCCTCCCCGTTGATCCCGGGCAACAGTTCGGTGAGGCGGTGTCCCAGGTGCGCGCCGGCCGGCAGGCCGTTCACCCTGGCCAGCGCGTCGTTCAGCCGGACGAAGGCGAGCCGGGTGTCGAACACGCCCATCCCGACCGGGGACTGCGTGAAGAACCCGTCGAGGACGGCGAGATCCGCCTGGATCCGGCGCAGCGTCGACACGTCGGACGCCACCGCGAGCACCAGCGGGCTGCCGCCCGGCCCCGAGATCGGGTGGGTGCGGAACTCCAGGTTGACGAGGTGCCCGTCCCGGTGCCGGACCGGGAACACGCCCGACCAGCCACGGCCGTCCAGGATCTCCTGGAACAGCCCCAGCACCTCCGGCCGCTGCTCGTCCGTGGCCAGCAACTGCGCGGCCCGCGCGCCGATCGCCTCCTCGGCCGTGTAGCCGAGCAGTGCCTCGGCGTCGTTGCTCCAGTGCAGGATGCGCCCGTCGGCCTCGATCAGCGCGGTCGCGATCGGCACCATCAGCAGGGCGTCCTGACGCGGCCGCCTGGGCTCACCGGCATCACGCTGCTCGTTCACCATAGCCAGAGAACCGCCCGGAGATCGTTTCCACCAGCCCTGCCATCTTCCCATGCAGCCCCGCAGCCCCGCTCGTTCCACCCGCCCCACCCGGAACCGCCGCCACCCGCCCACCAGCCCCGACGCGGGTGGACCCGACCGCCCCTGCCGCAGGCCCGGCCGGCGGGCCTCATCGCCCGCACGGGAAGTCGGCGGATCCGACGTCCTGCTCCGCCATCCCGCCACGCAAGGGGAGTCCTCCGAGCCCTCCCCCGCTTTCTCCGCCCTCTGCGGCCCGAGCCCTCTCCCGCGCGTGCGCCCTGCACAGGAGGTCGGCCGGGTCGACTTCCTGCTCCGTCTGGCCGTCTGCCTCTCCCGATTCGACGTCCCACCCAACAGCCGGATGGGGGTGCCGGCGCCAGAGGTCGGCCCAGAGGTCGGCCGGGTCGACTTCTGGCGCGTGAGTGCCGGGCTTCTGGCAGCTGGGCTGGTGGACGGACGGGCTTCTGCGCTGGAGGTCGGCTGGGCTGACTTCCTGTGTGGTGAGGCTGTCTTCGGTCGGCTGGGCGGGCTCCGGGCTGGAGGTCGGCTGGGGCGGCTTCCGGTGTATGGCACAGCCGACGGATGGCTTGTCGTGGTCACCGGGCCGGGCCGGTCCAGGGTGCGTGCGGGCGGTTGCGTAGGAAGTCGGCCGGGTCGACTTCCTACGCGGTGGGGACGACCGGCCGCCGGGTGCGGGTGGTGAGGGTGAGGGCGGCGCCGAGGAGACAGAGGGCGGACGCCACGAGGGTGGCGCGGTCGGCACCTGCGGGGAGCGAGGGGGTGGAGGACGCGACGGCCACGGTGACGGCGACGCCCAGGGCGGAGCCGAGGTAGCGGGCGGTGTTGTTGGCGCCGGAGCCCATGGCCGCACGGTGGGGCGGGACGCTGCTGACCGCGAGGCGGGCCAGCGCGGCGTTGAGGATGCCGCTGCCGACGCCTGCGACGACCAGGCCCGGCGCGAGCCGTTCCCATGGCGTGCCCGGGGTGAGCCCGTACAGACCGGCCTGGCCGAGACCGGAGAGCAGGAGGCCGGTCGCGACCTGGGTGGTGGCGGACATCCGGTCGGCGAGTCGGCGGGCCTGGAGGGCGGCGACCACGGACAGACCGGACCAGAGGGCCAGCACCCCGGCCGCCGCGAGGCCGGAGAGGCCGAGCACGCTCCGGAGGAGGGTCGGCAGATAGCTCATGAACCCGACCACCGCGAGCCCCGTGAACAGCGCTCCGCCGGTGGCGGCCACGAATCCGGGGTTGCGGAACAGCGCGAGGTCCAGCATCGGCTCCGCGACCAGTGACTCCGCCACGAAGAACAGCGCCAGCAACAGCGCCCCGAGGGCGAGCAGCACCAGCACCGGCGTCCGGCCCCAGCCCGTCCGCCCCTGTGCGAGGCCGGCGATCAGGCAGGACGTCCCGGCGGCCAGGGTCAGTACGCCGTACGGGTCGAGCGCGCGCGGGCGCTCGGCGCGCGACTCGGTCAGGACGACGGTTGCCGCCGCGGCCACTGCGGCGGCGGCCACCGCGATCCCACCGTTCACCGCGCGCCAGCCGGCTGTCTGCTGGACCAGCGCTCCGTACACCGGCCCGAGTGCGATGCCGAGGCCGACCGCCGCGCCCCAGGTGCCGAGGGCCCGGATCCGGCCGGGGCCCGGTGGGTGGGCCTGGCTGACCAGCCCGAGCGCGGGTGCCAGGATCGCCGCGGAGGCGGCGCCCAGGAGGACCCGGGAGGCGAGGTAGACGCCGCCACCGGGTGCGAGTGCGCCGAGCGCGGCGGCGACGGCGAAGAGCAGCACACCGGCGGTGAAGACCCGCTTGCGGCCGCGGTCGTCGGCGACGCTCCCGGCGGTGAGCAGCAGGGCGGCGAGGCCGATCAGGGTGCTGGTGAGGATCCACGTCCGCCCGCCGGCGCCGAGGTGGAGGGCGTCGGCGGTGGCGGCGAGCGAGGAGGTCGGGGCGGTGTAGGCGATGGTGACCAGCGCGGTCGCCAGGCAGGTGGTGAGGAGGGTGGCACCGGTGCGGACCGGGAGCGCGGCACAGGTGCCGACGGCCCGCCCGGAGGCGGCCGGTACGGAGTCGGCCGGCACGGCGGCCGACGGCGCCGAGCCCGACGGTGCCGAGCCCGATGGCCCAGAGCCTGACGGTGCGGAGCCCGATGACGCGCGGGACATGGCGTTCCCTCCGAATCGCAGACCATGAGGCGAGCGGACCATGAGTCTGGTGAATGAACCTTCAAGCCGCGCAGCACGCTACCACCCTAAGTCTGTTCAATGAACCCTCAATCCGCCTGGACTACGCTGAGCCGCATGGCGCTCGGAACCGACTACGAACAGCAGGACTGCTCACTGGCCCGCGCCCTGGAGGTGGTCGGCGAACGATGGAGCCTGCTGATCGTCCGCGACGCCTTCTACGGGGTGCAGCGCTTCAACGACTTCCTCGTCCACCTCGGCATCCCGCGCGCCGTCCTCACCTCGCGGCTGAACGCCCTGGTGGCGGCCGGGGTGTTGCGCAAGGAGCCCTACCAGCAGGCGCCGCTGCGCCACGGCTACCTGCTCACCGATGTGGGCCTCGAGCTCTGGATGCCGGTCTACACGCTGGCCCGTTGGGGCGGCCGCCATGCCTCGGCCGGGGGACCAAGGCGCATCTTCTCGCACGCGACCTGCGGCACCGACCTCGACCTGGCCGGCTCCTGCCCGCACTGCGGGGGCCCGGCCGTGCGGCCGGGCGAGGTGACGATGCGCCCGGGGCCGGGGGCGTCGTCCGACGTCCACCCGGATCCGGTCTCCCGCGCGCTGGCCCGCCCCCACCGTCTGCTCGCGCCGGTCGGAACGGCCGCGGAGGCGCAGTCGCAGTAGGGGTGGGCCGACGCGGTCGGGGAGGCACGATGGGGGCGGCACGGGCGGGGAGGCACGGTCGGGCCGACGCGGTCGGGCGGGTGTCGGGACGCCAGGCCTCCCGGGCTTCCCGGGCCTCCCGGGCCTCCCGGGCCTCAGTCCAGGGCCTCCAGGACGGTGGCGTTGGCCAGGCCGCCCGCCTCGCACATGGTCTGCAGCGCGAACCGCGCCCCGCGCTCGCGCATCGCGTGCACGAGGGTCGTCATCAGCCGCGTGCCGCTCGCGCCGAGCGGGTGGCCGAGTGCGATCGCGCCGCCGTTGACGTTGACCTTCGCAGGGTCGGCGCCGGTCTCCTGGAGCCATGCCAGGACGACGCTGGCGAACGCCTCGTTGACCTCGAACAGGTCGATGTCCGGCAGTGACAGCCCGGCCCGCCGGAGCACCTTCTCGGTGGCGGGTATGACGCCGGTCAGCATCAGCAGCGGGTCCGAGCCGGTCACCGCGAAGGAGTGCAGCCGGGCCAGCGGGCGCAGGCCCAGGCGCGCCGCCGTCTCGCTGCTGGTGATCAGGACGGCGGAGGCACCGTCGTTGATCGGGCTGCTGTTGCCGGCCGTCACCGACCAGTCGATCTGCGGGTACCGCTCGGCGAAGCCGGGGTCGGCGAAGGACGGGCGGAGGCCGGCCAGGATCTCCGGCGTGGTGTTCGGGCGCACCGACTCGTCCAGGGTGACGAGCCCGGTCGGCGTGGCGACCGGCACGAGCTCCGCCTCGAACAGGCCGGCGGAGTGCGCCTGCGCGGCCTTGGCGTGCGAGCCGCCGGCGAACGCGTCCATCGCCTCGCGCGTGACCGACCACTTGGCGGCGATCAGCTCGGCGCTGACGCCCTGCGGGATCAGCCCGCCGGGGTAGCGAGCGGCGATCGCGGCGCCGAACGGGTCCGCGCCGGGCGGCACGTTGGACCACATCGGGACCCGGCTCATCGACTCGATCCCGCACGCCACCACCACGTCGTACGCGCCCGCGATCACGCCCTGCGCGGCGAAGTGGACGGCCTGCTGGGAGGAGCCGCACTGCCGGTCGACCGTCGTCGCCGGGACGGACTCCGGCAGGCCGGCCGCCAGCCAGGCGTACCGGGTGGTGTTCATGGCCTGCTCGCCGACCTGGTCGACGCAGCCGCCGATCACGTCGTCGACCAACTCCGGGTCGACGCCGCTGCGGCCGATCAGGGCCTGGAGGGTGTGCGCAAGCAGCTCCACGGGGTGGACGCCCGAGAGTGCGCCTCCGGGCTTGCCCTTGCCGATGGGGGTGCGGACGGCTTCGACGATTACGGCGTCACGCATGGCGGCCGCCTTCCTCTCGCGTGGGTTGGGAAATCAAACCTACTAGAGATCTAGTGAGTTTGGAATTCCAACGTTATGAGGTTGTGGTCCGGGCCGCTCTCCGCGCGGCTGCCCCGCTCGCTGCGCCCCGCTCTCCGTGCACGCTCTCCGTGCCCCGCCCGCTACGCCGCCCCGCCCGCTACGCCGCCCCGCCCGACGCGCGGCCCTTGCCCGTTGCTCCGCCGTTCTGCAGGGTGCGCAGCAGTGCGACCCCCGCCGGGTCGACCGACCGGCGGGTGTTGGCCAGGGTTATGACGCCGACCTGCTTCTCGGGGTCGAAGGCGACGAAGGAGCGGAACCCGCCCGTCCCGCCGTTGTGCCAGATCTGGAGGTGGCCGCCCTGCTGGGGGTGGAGGCGGTGGGCGAGCCAGCCGAGGTGCATCCAGGCGAAGGGGTTGACGCGGTGGTTGACCTCCCGGGTGAGGGCTATCGCGGGCGCCAGCGGCGACCCGCCCGGCGCCGTGGTCGTCGCCGACGCCTCGACGGGGGTCGTGGCCGAGGCCCCGGTGCAGGCCAGCTGGGCCTGGAGGAGTATCGCCAGGTCGGCGGCGGTCGAGCGGAGCCCGCCGGCGCCCGCGAGGTCGGCGAGGTGCCAGCCGGGGACGGGGCGACGGCCCGGGGTGTGGCCGTGGGCGAGCCGATCGGAACGCTCGCCGTCGACGGTGATCACCGTGTCCGCGAGCCCGAGCGGCTCGCAGACCTCCCGCGTGACCAGTTCCTCGTACCCGGTGCCGGCCTGGTGGGCGAGGGCCAGGCCGAGCAGGCCGGCGCCGAGGTTGGAGTAGCGGAAGCTGCGGCCGGGCACCGCGCGCAGTCGGGTGCGGGCGAGACCGGACAACAGGGCGTCGGAGGTGCAGTTGCGGTACGGGTCCGGCTTGTTCGGGGAGAGCAGGGCGGGCAGCAGCATCCCGGCGGGGAGCCGCGGCAGTCCGGCGGTGTGGGTGGCCAGGTGTTGCAGGGTGATCGGCGTGCCGCCCCGGGTGGGGACGGTGACGCCGGGCGGCAGCGCGTCCTTCAGGACCTCGGCCAGTGGTTCGTCGAGTGCGGTCGAGCCGGCGAGCACCAGACGGGCCAGGGCGAGCGAGGTGAACACCTTGGTGGCCGAGCCGATTTCGAACAGGGTGTGCGCTCCGGGCACGCCGCCGCCCGGGCCCGTGGAGGTGCTCCCGGCACCGCGGATCTCCACCGCGCCGCCGGCCAGGCCGGCGACCACGGCGCCGACCTGCTGGCCGGCGAGCCGGTCGGCGGTCTGCTGGACAAGGCTGCCAAGGTCGTTCATGGTTGCGAGCCTAGGCCCCGCCCCCTGCCCGGTCGTCCGCCGTGACGATGATTCTGCACCCCCGCCGCTCCTCCGGCCGAGGTACGGTCCCGCTGCTCCTCGTGAAGTACCGGGAACGGGCGGGGAGTAGCGGGGGAGTGGCGGGGGCGGCGGGGGCCCTGTCGGGCGGGGGCGGGGTCTGTCGGACCGTCAGCAGCTCAGGTTCGAGCCCGGGACGGTGCCGAGGATCTGGGTGAAGCTCTGGTAGGCGTTGATCCGGCTCTGCACCTGCGCGGGGTTGCCGCCGTTGCACTCCAGGGAGCCGTTGATGCTGCGGATCGTCTCGCCGAAGCCGTACCCGTTGACCATGGCGTTGTGCGGGGTCATGGTGCCGGGGCCGGTCTGGGTGTTCCAGTACCAGAGGGCGGTCTTCCAGGCCACGGCCGGGTCGGTCTGCACCAGGTTGGGGTTGTGCAGCAGGTCGATGCCGAGCGCGTCGCCGGCCGCCTTGTAGTTGAAGTTCCAGCTCAGCTGGATCGGACCGCGCCCGTAGTACGCGCTCTGCCCGGCCGGGCAGCCGTAGGGCTGCGAGGTGTCGCAGTAGTGCGGGTAGTTGGCGGTGTTCTGCTCGACCACGTAGACCAGGCCGCCGGTCTCGTGGTTGACGTTGGCGAGGAAGGCGGCGGCCTCCTGCCGGCGGACGGTGTCGCTGCCGGTGTTGGCGAAGCCGGGGTAGGCGCCGAGCGCGTCGAGCAGGCCCTGGTAGGTGTAGAAGGAGTTCCGGTTCGGGAACATCTGGTTGAACTGCGCCTGGCTGACCGGGAACCCGCCGGGGTTCGGGGTCGAGGTGGGGGTGCCGGTCGGCGTCGGCGTCGGGCCGCAGCTGTACGGCTCCCAGTACCAGGTGCTGATCACCGGGTCGTACCCCGGGTTGTCGTGAGTGGCCCGGTAGAGCCCGCCGTTGGTGTAGCGGACGATGCTCCCGGTGGTGTACGTGCGCCCGGCGGTCCAGTCCGGGTAGACGCAGCCGCCCGGGGTCTGGGTGGGCGTCGGGTCGGTCGGGCCGCCGCCGCAGGCACCCTGGTCGGCCCAGACACCGGTACCGCCGGTGCTGGGAGCCTCGTTCTGGGTCCACCACTTGGCGGACCAGTTGTGGCCGTTGTAGGAGACGGAGGCGCCGCCGGTGTAGGCGGTGGCCGTGTTCCAGGGCGCGGAGCAGGCGGCGGCGCTGGCGCTGGCGGCGGGCAGCAGCAGCGCGAGCGCGAGCGCCGTGACCATGGCGGAGAGCAGCGCGAGCAGGCGTTTCGTTGACACGTGATCACCCCTTGTGCGGTGGGGGCCGCACATCGGTGGGACAGGACTGTGGTGCCAGGGGGCTCCGACCCCGCGCGGGCGCGTCGTGGGGGGACACGCCGACCGGGGTACGGGCCGGTGCGGGGCTGACCGAGACTCAAGCGGAATGGTCTATACCTGTCAAGGGGCGGCCACGGATTGGGCCGGGAACAGTCCTGTTTTGGCGGTTCAGGCACGGATCTCGTGAAGCCGACCGGCTCCGTGCGCCGGTGGCGCCGCGTCATCTCGGAGTGGACGCCGACGCCCCGAGCTCATTCCACTGTTCCGGGATTCTCCCGCGCGTAGGCGGCCCGGCAGCGTTCCACCTGCGCGGTGACCTGTTCCATGAACCAGCGCATGATGTCGTAGGGAACGACGTGCTCGTCATGGCTGTGGATGTGGACGGTCGGTTCCAGTGCCGGATCCTCGTCGGGGACGAAGCCCACCAGGAAGGCCGGTCCGGGGCGGTGGGTCAAGGAGTTCGGGATCCCGGTCGACGCGGCCGGCGCGGCCGGCGCGGGTACGGCTTCGCTCAGTTCCACGGCCCAGGCGTCGTCGGGCAGGGCGTAGTGGAACCGGATGGCGTAGTGGCGGCCCGCACGTTCGCGCAGTTCTGGCATGCCCGCAGGCTGCCACGGCTGTCCGTTCGGCGTCGCGCCTGTATTCGACCGGGACCTCCGCTGTCCGGAGCCGGAGCCTCGATGGCGCGGCTCGGCCGGCGGTTGCGGGAGGACCCTGGGGATGACGTCCGAGGTGGGCGGATCCGTGGGCGTGCTGCCGGCGGTCGTCGTGCCGAAGAATCGCCCCTGCTCGCAGAGCGCATCGATCTCGGCGTTCTCCTCCGCGTTCAGTTGCGCGTCGAGTGCGACCCCGATGACGTGCCGGGCGCGGGCCAGGCGTCGGGCAACATCCCAGTCGGCGACGAACTTGCCGACGGTGCCATCGTCGGCGGTTCCGCAAGCCTGACGGGATCCGAGGCGATCCAGGGAGACCACGAACTCGTTCAGGTCCTGCAGGACCGCGACGACCTCGCTGAGGGGAATGCGGACCTCTCGGGAGGACATGTCCATCTGTCGCTTCAACTCCATGGCCGGGCACGGGAACTGTGGAAGACGGCCAGTCCGACGGGGTGCGGGTTCGGCCACCGGTGATCATTGTGGTCCGTGAAGGCGACGAACGATCAAGCGGTGGCCGCAGGTCACGGCGTGGGCGCCGCCCGCAGCGGACACCCCCTCACGCCGCCCGCCGGCAACGAGGTCCAGCACCTGTTTCGCCCATGCCGCCCACACTGCCCACGCCGCCCACATCGTCCAGCCCGTTGAAGGCACCGTTCACCGGCTGGGACGATCCGGCCGGCTGCGCCGCCACCGGGCCCGATCGACCGGCTCCAGGGCGGATGCCGCCACAGCGGGGGGCCGACCGGGTGGGCCGACCACGCGAGCCGACCGCGCGAGCCGACCGCGCGGGTCATCCGTGGGGAGTCCCGTCCGGGGCGTGCCGCCAGGGGCCCGGCCCGACGCGAGGGGGCAGCGGATCGGCCCTGAACCGGGTGCCCGCCGGAGTCTGCGAGGATGGCCGGATGGACGAAACCCCCGGGCCCGCGACCCCTCTGCCCGGCCTCGGCGCGCCCATCCGGGCAGGCATCCCCGAGCACGGCAGGGTGCCCAAGTACTACGCCGTCAAGGGCCAGTTGGAGGCGCTGCTCGACGAGCTCGGCGAGGGCGGCGTGCTGCCGACCGAGCGCGACCTGGCAGCCCGCTTCGAAGTGGCCCGGGAGACCCTCCGGCAGGCGCTGCGCGACCTGCTGATCCAGGGGCGGGTCCGGCGGCGCGGCCGCAGCACGGTGGTGGCCGGGCCCAAGCTGGAGCAGCCGCTGTCGCTGGCCAGCTACACCGAGGGTGTCCGCCGTCAGGGGCGCGTCCCGGGACGCAACCTGATCGGGCTGGAGAGGTTCGCCGCCGACCCGCTGCTGGCCGGGCAGCTGGACATCGGGGTGGGGGAGCAGGTCTGGCACCTGGAACGGGTGTTGCTCGCGGACGGCGAGCGGGTCGGCCTGGAGAGCACCTATCTGGCGGTGGCCCGGGTGCCGGAGCTGGACCGGGAGTTCGACCCCGGCTCGTCGTTCTACGCCTTCCTGAAGGAGAGGGCGGGCGTCGAGCTCGGCGGGGCCGACGAGCGCATCGAGACGGTGCTCGCCTCCCCGCGCGAGGCGCTGCTGATCGGAACGCCGCCCGCCCTGCCGATGCTGCTGCTGCACCGGCTCACCAGGGATGCGGCCGGTGTGCCGCTGGAGCGGGTGCGCTCGCTGTACCGCGGCGACCGGTTCAGCTTCACCACCCGTCTCGAAGCGGACTGACCCGCCCTTCCGGCATCGCCTCCGGCACCGCCTCCGGGCAACGCGTCCGGCACCGCCTCCGGGTATCGCGTCCGGCACCGCCTCCGGGCGCCGCTGGGTACCGCTCCCGCTGCCGCCTCCCCGGATCCTCGGTCACTGGGTCACCCGGCCCTCACCCTCCCGGACGGGACCGGCAGGCGACCCGCGATCACAGAAACATAACGGGTCTGGACCGAATTCGGGCGCTGTTCACGCCCGGGACGAAGCCCCGGCGACCGCCGTCCACCCGCCGCTCCGACCGTTGTCACCGCTCCCTTCGGTTCCCCCTGCTCCCCATCGCCCCTTTCCGCGTTCGTGACGCAGCATCAGGAGACGACGTGACCACCGGAATCCCCCGCCGCGGCCTGCTCCTCGCCGCCGCCGCCGGCGCCCTCGTGGCCGGCCCGCTCGCCCGCACGGCCGTGGCCGCAGCCGCCACCACCGGGGCCGCAACCGCCGCCCGCACCCCGAAGGTCCTGGTCATCGGCCTGGACGGTGCCATGCTCAACCGCATCAAGGACGCCGGGGCCGTCAACCTCAACGCCCTGATGGCCGGCGGTCTCACCGCCGCCAGCAGCCTCTACGCCAACCCGATGGCGGCCACCGCCTCCGGTCCGGGCTGGTCCACCATCGCCACCGGCGTCTGGCCCGACAAGCACAACGTCAAGGACAACAACTTCACCGCCCCCGCGTTCGCCGCCTATCCCGACTTCCTGACCCGGATCGAGACCGCGGCCCCCGCGCTCTCCACCTACGTGGTCGCCTCCTGGGCACCGATCGCCGACACCGTCTACTCCGGCAAGGTCGACACCCGTGTCGCCACCCCGTCCGCCGAGTACGACACCGGCACCACCTCCCGCGCGGTCGCGAAGCTCCGCGACGGTAACCCGGACGCCGTCTTCGTCCAGCTCGACAACGTGGACCACGCCGGCCACGCCAGTGGCGCCGCCAGCCAGGCGTACCTGGACGCGATCCGCGGGGTGGACGCCCAGGTGGGCCAGATCGTCGCCGCCGTCCGGGGCCGCGCCACGTACGGGCAGGAGGACTGGCTGATCATGGTCACCGCCGACCACGGCCACACCGACGCGGGCGGCCACGGCGGCTCCACCTGGAGCGAGCGGCAGACCTTCGTGATCGCCAACGGCGGTGGGCTTCCGGCGGGTTCGGTCCGCCACGACGTCCGGATGGTCGACCTCGCGCCCACCGCCATCGCACACCTGGGCCTCGCGATCGACCCGGCCTGGAACCTCGACGGATCCCCGATCGGCAGCCTCGTCCCGGACGCGTTCGACGCGCTGCGCCCGCAGCTCACCGGGCCGGTGGACGAGACCGGCATCGCCGCGGGCACCATCGGCTTCACCCACACCCCGCCGAGCGGCTGGTCGGTCGACAACTCGGCGATGGGCACGGGCGGCGTCACCGAGTGGCGCGGCTGGGCCTTCACCACCGACGAGTTCTGGACCAGGACCCAGCGCGACCAGTACCGCGAGCTCAACGTCCGCTCCCGCAACGTCTTCGCCGTCGCCGACTCCGACGAGTGGTCGGACAAGAGCTTCACGGGTGGTTACGACTCCACCCTGGTCAGCCCCGAGTACCCGGTGGCCGGGCTGAGCACCGTCCCGGTCTCGTTCACCACCTATTACCAGCAGGAGGGCGGCCAGACCGCCCAGGTGCTGGCGGTCTGGGACGGCGGCGCGCCGGTCGTCGTCAAGAGCTACAGCGCCGAGACCAACGGCCGGCAGACGCTGGCGCTCGCCGTGCCGGCCGGTGCGAGCCGGCTGCGGCTGCGGTTCCGGTACACCGGGAGCAACAACTGGTACTGGGTGCTCGACAACGTCCGGGTCGGCTGAGCCGGGCGGCCTGCGCCCAGGGCCGGCCTGAGCCCTGAGCCGGCCTGAGCCCGAGCGTCTGAGCCCGAGGCCGGCCCGGGCCGCCTCGGGCTCAGGTGGCCCTCAGGGCGGGGTGAGGGCCGCCCGCAGCCGCTCGGCGACCTCGGCTGCGCCCGCCTCGTCCGGGTACTTCCCGCGCGGCCAGAAGAAGCCGCGCAGCCCGTCCTTCGGATTGCGCGGCACCACGTGGACGTGCAGGTGCGGCACCGACTGGCTGATCCGGTTGTTCGCCGCGACGAAGCTGCCCGCCGCACCGAGCCCGCGCTCCACTGCGGCCGCGACCCGCTGCACCCGGAGGAAGAACGGCCCCACCTCCGCCGTCGGCAGGTCCGCCAGCGTGCGGTGGTGGGCGCGGGGCACGACCAGGACGTGGCCGGGGAAGAGCGGCCGCCGGTCCAGGAACGCCACCGCCACCTCGTCGTCCAGCACCCGGTGCGCGGGTTCCTCGCCCGCCACCACCGCACAGAAGACGCAGTCCATCCGTCCATTCAAGCGACCGTCCGCCGCTCCGGCACGCCCACCAACCCTCCCCGGCCCGGCTTCACCCGTCCGGCCGCTCATCGCCGGCCGCTGGCTACTGCTCTGACCACATGGGTTCGCCGGATTGAGGGGCTGTAGCCGTTGGATGTGCGGTGACGTCCGATCCGACTGCTGGGGTGTGGTGGCTGAGCCTGTCCGTGTGCGCAGGTCGACCGACCAGGAGGGGCAGAAGCTGCAGCAGATCGTGCGGCGGGGCAGCACCAGGTCGGTGCGGTACCGGTGGGCGATGACGCTGCCGGCCTCGGCCGGCGGGAACCTGGTCCCGGTGATCGCGAAGTTGGTGCAGGCCGACGAGGACACCGTGCGCGACGTGCTCCACCGGTTCAACGAGCTCGGCCCGGCCTGTCTGGACCCTCGGTGGGTGGGCGGGCGGGCCGTCCCCGCCTGCTCGGTCCCGATGACGAGGACTCCGTTCAGACCTCCGTCCTGCACGCCTACCTGCGCCGGCGCAACGCCAACGCCCGCCACCCCGACGTCCTGGCCGCCCAACGTCGCGAACGCTCCCGCATCCGCCGCGAGGGAGGCATCCGCTGGGGCGGACGGCCGCTTGACGTCGCAGCCTGACCCGCCCCAGCGTCGCGTTCACCAGGACACGGGAACATCCTGGGCGATCCCGACCAGGTTCCCGTCTGCTGCTTTAAGCACCGCCAACCGGCGTCCGGGAACGTCGACGATCCCGGACGCCGGAGTCCCCTCGCCGGAGTGCAGCACGCCCTCGGCGTCCTGCACCAAAGCCGTCGCACCGGACGCAACCAGCGCTCCGTGGGCCTTCTCGACGTCGTCGACCTTGAAGAACACCAGCGGGTGGTCGACCCACGGCAGCCGCGACAATCCGATCTCGACCCCGCCATCGGCGAAGGTGGCGTAATCGGCGTTCTGGAACACCGGCCCCCGGCCCAGCACGGCGGTCCAGGCTTCGATACCCGCCCCCAGATCCCTTGCCGGGTAGACCACCAAGTGCACTCCGTCCAGCTCGCTCATCCCGCAGCCCCTCTCCTCGGTCGATCACTCGCGGACAGACGCTACCGCCCGGCACCGACAGGAAATTGATCACGGATGCCGCGACAGGACCGGGCGAACCCATGCGGCCAGAGCACTGCCCACCGCCGGTCGCGTGCGGCGGGCCGACGGGTGCGGACGCGGGCAGGCCGGTCCGGGGAGGGCGGACCACCCGGGACCGACCTGTCCGTGATCCGGCCTCCCCGGTACCGGCCTCCCCGGTACCGCCCGGCCCGCCACGGGATCCGGGCGCCGGCCGGCTGCCCGGGCGGTGGGGCATCCGTGCGTCACCGTCGGCCTCACGTCAGCAGTTGGTCGCCGAGCGGGCTGCGCAGGTACAGGACGAGGTGCCCGTGCCGGGCCCGGGTGACCAGCCCGGCGCGGTGCAGGACGCCGAGGTGCTGGCTCACCGTGCCGGGGCTGACGCCCAGCCGGTGGGCCAGCCCGGTGGTACTCGCCGGTTCCGCGAGCAGGTCGAGGATGCGGGCGCGGGTGCGGCCGAGGAGGTCGGCCAGGGCCCTCGGCGGGGCGGTCGAGCCGGCGTGCCAGACCGTGGCGAGGCCGCGGGCCGGGTACCAGATCCGGGGCGGCAGAGCGAGGTCGACGACGGTGACGGCGTGGTCGCAGAACAGGGAGGGCGTGAACGTCACGCCGTGTCCGTCGGCGGGCAGGTCGTGGTGTTCGGCGGGGAAGGCGTCGACGGCCAGGGTCCCGGAACCGGGCCGCCAAGCCAGGCCCGGGTCGATGTCGGCGAACAGGGAGGCCGCTCCGCCGTCGGCGAGGCGGCGGGCGCGGTACAGGACGTCGGCGCGCAGCACGGCGTGCATGCGCGGCCAGTGCGGCGCGATCACCAGGAGCCAGTAGGTGTGCAGGGCGTCGGCGACACGCCCCAGCAGGCCGAGCGGGTCGGTGCGGGCCTCCTGCAGGAGCGGGTGCAGGGGGCGGCCGTCGGCGGCCCGGAGCAGTTCCTGCGTCACGCGCCGGGCCGGTGTCGAGCGCAGGACGGCGAACTCGTCGTCGATGTCCGTGCTCGGCGTCGGCGGGTGCGGCGTGAGGAAGTCGGCGACCAGCCGGGTCGGGCCGACGAGTGCCTGCAACAGCGGCCAGTCGAGGTGACGGAGCAGCGGGGCGGATTGCCGTAGGAACGGTTGGTGCAGGGCGTAGCGGGTGGGACTGCGCCAGGCCCGCAGGCTCTGGACGGTCTCCTGGAGGGGTGAGCATGCGAACCGGACCGAGGCCAGGGCGTCCACATCGAGCCGGAGCAGCAACATTCGGCCCATGCTAAATCTCTCGCCCCGCCAGTGAACGGCCTGGTGGAATCCGGCGCATGACTGCTTCTGCTCCCGGGGGGACCCCGGCGACGGCGACGGAGACGGCGACGTACGACCGCATCGGCATCGGCTACCGGCACGTCCGGCGGCCCGACCCTCGCCTGGCGGCGCTGATCCACCAGGCCCTGGCCGGAGCGCGCACGGTCGTCAACGTCGGTGCGGGTACCGGGTCCTACGAGCCGGCCGGCGCGGAGGTGACCGCGGTGGACCCTTCGCGGGTGATGCTGGAGCAGCACCCCGGCCGACGGAAGGTCCTGGCCGGCGCGGAGGAACTGCCCTTCGAGGACGGCGCGTTCGATGCCGCCATGGCGGTGATGACGGTGCACCACTGGCCCGACCTCCACCGTGGTCTCGGCGAACTCCGGCGCGTCTCGCGTCGGCAGGTCGTCTTCACCTGGGATCCCGGGCACCTGCCCGGGCTGTGGCTGGTCGAGGAGTACCTGCCCGAGATCCGGCAGCTCGAACACGCCCGCTTCACGCCCCTGTCCACCGTGGTGGAGGCGCTGGGCGCGCACACCGTGGTGCCCTTCGCCGTCCCGCACGACTTCACCGACGGCTTCCAGATCGCGTACTGGCGGCGCCCGGAGTCCTACCTCGACCCCGTCATCCGGCAGGCGAGCTCGACGTTCGCCCAGCTGCCGCCGTCCGTGCTCGAACCGGCGATCGCGCGACTGCGCGCGGACCTGGCCTCGGGGGCCTGGCGGCGACGCCACGCGGACCTGCTGGACCAGGAGTCCGTGGACTACGGCTACCGCCTGCTCATCGCGGGGGACGGCGAGTCCGGAACGGCGTGACGGCACGGCGTGACGGCACGCCACCCGGCCACCGAGGCGAGGACTCCCGCGTAGGCGGGGACGCCGGCACCCCGACCGGCGGCCCGCCCTGGACGATCCCGAGCGTCCGGCCGATCCGGTGCCCGACGGCGGACGCCCAACACCCGGTGCCCAACGCCCGACGCCCAACACCCGGCGTCCGCCGTGCGCGGACGCACCGAGGCCGGTCCCCGGCGGAGCACCGGGGACCGCCCGCCCGTCCGCCCGCCCCGCGGTTACTCGTAGCGGTAGAGCAGCGCCTCCCGCTCGTTCTGCTCGATCATCTCGATGGTGAGCGACGGGTCCCGCAGGTGGGAGAGGGTGACGGCGGCCGAGGTGGGCTGCGCGTCCTTGGCGAGCCAGTTCTCCGGCTTCCAGGCCGAGCCGCGCAGGAACGCCTTCGGGCAGTGCCCGTACACCTCCTCGACCGCCACCACGATCGCGCTGCGCGGCGGCTTGCCGACCGCCGTCAGCTGCTCCAGCAGCCGCGGGTCGGTGGAGACGCAGGCCCGTCCGTTGACCCGTAGCGTGGTGTCCCGGCCGGGCACCACGAAGAGCAGCCCGACCTGCCCGGTCTCGACGATGTTGTGCAGGGTGTCCAGCCGCTTGTTGCCGGTGGCGTCCGGAATCGCCAGCGTGTGATCGTCCAGCACCGAGACCAGCCCGGCCGGCCCGCCGCGCGGTGACACGTCGCACCGCCCGGCCGCATCCGCGCTGGCCACGAAGACCAGCGACGAGCAGGCGATCAGCTGCCGCGCCACCTCGTGGATCCGGTCGACCTGCTTGCGCCGCGCGTGGTCGCCCGGCTGCTCGTAGATCTCCCGCAGGTCCGCCGCGTCCTTCACGGCGCCCGTACTGAGCGCCGCGAACAGGCTCCCCGGGGCGCCGTGCGCGCCCTCCGGGGTTCGAGCGCCCTGCGGGCCCGGCCCGGCGGTTGACGGAATGACAGTCTCCGGTGTGGTGGTCATACCGGAAATCTAGCGCTCCCGACGCATCGCGGAAGGCCCGCTCAGCGGCTCGCTCAGCCGCCCGCCCAGCGGCTCGCTCAGCCGCCCGCCCAGCGGCCCGCCCAGCCGCCCGCCCAGCGGCCCGCGAAGCTCCGGGCGGGGATCGCGCCGGTGACCGCCGCCTCCCGGTCCGGGACAGGCTCCCGGCCATCCGGCCGGAAACCCGGCGCTTGAACGCGGACTGGCCGTCCTCACGAACATGCGGCCGAGAGCCAGGGTGCGCGCCGGACAAGCCCGTCGACGTCCTCCTCCTCCACCACCACTGTCCCGGGACACCGTCGGGACAGTCACCTCTGGTGACCAGGACACGTCGCGCCTGACGATGCTTCGAGTCCGGAACAACCGGGCCCGGGCGGCCCGTTGCGCCCGGCTTTTCCCACCTGCGGGCCGCCGGACACCGTCGGCGCCCGCCCCACGGACTCCGGAGAACCGCTCCGGGACGCATGAAACACCGCGGAGAAGAAGCACCGCGGAGAATGGAGTGCACCATGTCAGCACAGGCCATCCGGCTGCCGCAGTTCCTGCTCCCCGCCCTCGACGAGAACGAGGCGCCGCGGGTCATGACCGACTCGGCGGCAGAGCGCGCCTGGGTCCCGGCGTACGCGGCGGTGCCGACGTACGCGAGTGTCGACCGGCCCGTGCTGGTCACCGCGTCGGCCTGACCCCGTCCGCCTGAGCGGCTGTACGGCGGTGGAGGCGGCCGAGCGCCTGTTGCGGGTGCGCACACCGCACTCCACCGCCGTACCCCGCTCCGGACGACGGCGCACACCGCACCCCAGGAACGGAACAGAAAGGCACCACCGTGGCCATGGTCTCCCCTCGCACGGCGGAGGACGTACTCGCGCGGGACGGTCTCTTCGGAGACTCCACCGCCATCCAAGCCAGGAATCTCGCCAGGTACCGCCTCGGGCTGTCGCTCCTGGGCACCCGCGACCCCCGGCACGCCGACGTCCTGCACGCGCTCTCGCTGGAGTCGGACGACCGGCTGCTCCCCGCCCTGGCCGACCCCGTGCTGCGCAATGCCTTCGAGGACGACGTGGCCTGCCTGGAGAACGGGGTGTTCGCCGCAAGCGCCCTCGGCGGTCATCTTGCGGAGGGGGCGTGGCCGCTGCCTGCCGACGGCGCCGGCCCCTGCGAGAGCCTCATGCTGACCCGGGCCCGTCCCTGGCCGGAGATCGGGGTCGGCTGGGTGTGGACCGGACTCCGGGCCCCGGCCTCCCGGCAGGCCATCGCCGAACGGCTCCGTGAGCTGTGCCGCAACAGCTTCGAGCCGGGCAGCCAGAGCGAGCCCTTCGACGCGACCCCGGAGATGGTCGATGCGCTGCGGCAGGGCGGCGAGCTGCTCACGTCACTCCTCCCACAGATCGGTCCGAGCGTGCTGCGACACGCGTCGCTGGTCGGGTTCAGCGACGGGGAGTCCGCCGACGGCCCGCTGCAGTCGCTGTCGGGCGGTGACCCGCTGCCGTCCTCGATCCTGATGTCCCCCGGCCGGCTCCGCGATCCCTGGACGACGGCCGAGACGCTGCTGCACGAGGGCGCGCACCTGAAGCTGTTCGACGTGCTGCGCTCCTGCGCGCTGGTGGAGGACGGCACGGCCAAGGTGCCCATCCCGTGGAGGCAGTCCTCCTGGACCTTCATCAGGGTGCTGGTGGCGCTGCACTTCTACGCGCACATGTTGGTCTTCCAGACCGTGGCCCGCGAGGCGGCTCCTGAGCTCGTCGCCCGGTTCGGACCGCCGCCCGCCGACGAGGTCGTCGACGAGCCGACGCCGGGGAGCCCGGCCGCCGCCCTCGGCAGCCACGGCACCGTCCTGGAGCGCCTGACCTACCTCGCGGAGCAGGCCCTCTGCGCCGACCACGGGCAGGTGACCCCGGAGGGCCGCCGCTTCGTCCACTGGCTGCTCGACGCCGTCGAGCACTGCGAGCCCCGGGTGCGCTCACTGGTCCGGGTGCCCGGACCGGCCGCCGCAGCGGGCCGGGCCGGCGAACCGCCGTCCCCCGACGGCGTCTTCGTCCGCAACGAGCCCGCGCTGGTCCGGGAGCTGCCCGCCCTGCGGCAGCTCGTGGTGCTGATGCCGGACCGGGCCCGCTACCACTGGCTCGACGCACACACCTGGGCCGTCTACGCCCTGTGCGAGGGGGTGCCGCTGACCTCGATCGCCGAGGGCTACCGCCGCACGGTGCAAGGACCGCTGGACGAGGACGCCGCCCGAAGGACCACCCGCCGCTCCCTCGACCTGCTGCTCGCCGCGGGACTGGTGTCCCGGGTGGACGGCCCCTGAGCCCTCGGCGGGACCCGGTGACGGACCCCGGTCTCCGGTCACCCGCTGGTCCTCCGACCTCGCTCGCCGGATCCGGGCACGGGAGATCGTCCGGGAGGCTCGGCGTCGCCGACCCCCCGGTCCCGGCCGCCGGACGCCTGCCGACGCGCACGGGAGAGCACTCCCTGCGCGTCGGCCAGGCCGAGCCGGTGGCCGGTCTCCGCCAGGACGGCAGCGGCCTCGGCGGCGAGCCCGGCCGCCTCGTCCGGGCGCCCCTCCGCGAGGTCTACCCGGCCGAGGACGGTCAGCGCCTGGCCCTCGATGATCCGGTAGCCCTCGGCGCGTGCCCGGGCCAGTGCGGAGCGGCCGTGGGTCCCGGCGTCGGCGAGGTGCCCACCCAGCAGGGACAGCTCGGCCCGGCCGACCAGGATCGCCGCCTCCGTGTGCCTGGCCCCGGCCCGCTCGGCGAGCGCGTGTGCGCGGTCGTAGGTCCGCGCGGCCTCGGCCGGCTCCCCGCGGTGCGTGCGGACGGAGGCCAGCGTCTGGAGGGCTGCCGCAGCCAGACGGCTCTCGCCGATCTCGTCTGCCAGGGAGACGGCGGCCGTGGCGAGGTCCAGGGCCCCCGCAAGGTCGTTCCGGTCCCGGTGCCAGTCGGCCAGCGCCCGCAGCGTCTCCGCCTCGCTGCCCCGGTTGCCGACCTCCCGGTGGATCGCCAGGGCGTCCGTGAGCCGGTCGAGCGCCTCGTCCGAACGCCCCAGAAGGCCGAGGACCTGGCCCAGATTGCCCCGGGAGACCCCTTCGGCACCGCGCGAGTCGATGCGCCGGCTCAACTCGACGGTGGCGCGGAGGTGCCGCTCCGCCGTCCGGAGGTCGCCGAGCTCCTGGCAGAGCAGGCCCGTGTTGCCCTCCGCGCTCAGCCGGAGCATGGTCCACTCCGGACCGGCCGGCAGGACCGCCAGTGCCTCCTTGTAGCGCTCCACGGCGTCCCGCAGGGCACCGGTGAGGATGTCGACGAGGCCCAGGTTGATGAGCGCCTGGGCCTTCCCCTCCCGCCACCCGATGGTCTCCGCGTCCGCCAGCACCGCACCGTAGTGCCCGGCCGCGCTCTCGTACCTGCCGAGGCTGCGGTGGGCGTCGCCGAGGCTCAACCGCGCGGCCGCGGAACCGAGCACCTCACCGGCTGCCCGGGCCGCCGCGTCCGCCGCCTCCGAGACCGCGATCCAGTCCGGGGCGGCGCGGACCAGCCAGAAGTAGCCCCGCAGGCCGTCGCAGAGCTCCCAGGCGGCGGAGCGCAGGCCCAGCGCCGCGGCCTGCTGCACGGCGAGGACGAGGTTGGTGTGCTCCTGCCGGAACCAGTCCCGGGCGGCGGTCTGGCCGTGCATCACGACCGCTTCGTCGACGGCGTGTTCGGGGGTGAACACCCGCATCTTCTCCGGATAGAGCAGCCGGGCCCCCGCGTGCACACCCGCCAGGTAGTAGTCGTAGAGCCGCCGGAGCGCGGCGGCCCGCTCCTCGGCGCTCTCCTCCGCCGCCACGCACTCCTCGGCGTGGAGCCGGAGCAGGTCGTGGAGGTGGAACACGTCGTAGTCCGTCTGGCCGACCAGGTGCGCGGCGACCAGCCGCTTGAGCAACTGCGAGGTCCGGGCGGGTGCCAGGCCGAGCAGGGCGGACGCACCACCGGTGGTGGTCGTGGGTCCGGGCACGAGGCCGAGGCGCCGGAACAGCTTCCGCTCGTCGGGCGACAGGGACGCGTAGGACACGGAGAAGACCGCCTGCAGATCGCTGGCCTCGTCCTCCGGGACGCTGAGCGCGCACAGCCGCCGGTCCTCCGCCCGCAGCCGTGCCACGTAGCGGGCCACCGGGCGGTCCCCACCGGCTTCGCGCACGTTGACGGCGGCGACCCCCAGGGCCAGGGGCAGGTGGCCGCACAGCCGGGCCAGCTCCGCGGCGGCCTCCGGTTCGGCCTCGACGAGCGCCGCCCCCATGAGCCGTTCCAGCAGTTCCCCGGCCTCCGCCGGGGGAAGGGCATCCACCCTGAGGTGGCGGGCGTTGTCCCGGACGACCAGACCCGCGAGCGTGTCCCGGCTGGTCACCACGACGTACGAGCCGGGTGTCCCGGGGAGCAGCGAGCGCACCTGGGCCACGCTCCGCGCGTTGTCGAGCACGATGAGGATGCGCTTCCCGGCCACCAGCGTGCGGTAGAGGCCCATGGCGCGGTCGAGGTCGCCCGGGACACGGTCGCAGGGGACGCCCAGGGCGTAGAGGAAGGTCGCGAGGGCCTCGACGGGGGCGACCGGCTGACAGGTCGAGTACCCCCGCAGATCCATGTAGAGCTGACCGTCCGGAAACCTCGCCCGGGCGGCGTGTCCCCAGCGCACCGCAAGCGCGGTCTTGCCCACGCCCCCGCGCCCGTCGATCGCCGTGATGATCATCGGGGCGCCGCCGCCCTGGTCGTCGGCCCACTCCTCCAGCGCCCGCAGGTGGTCACGACGGCCTGTGAAGTGCAGTGCGTCGGCCGGGAGCTGGCGGGGGACCGGGGCGAGGTCGGCGCCCTCCGCGGAGGCGCCGTCCTGTGACGGGGCCACCGCCGGCATCCCGAGGTCCGGACTGTCGGCGAGGATCGCGCGGTCCATCTCCCGGAGCTCCGGCCCCGGTTCCAGACCGAGCTCCCGGACGAGGACGCGGCGCCCCTCCCGGTAGACGTCGAGCGCGTCGGCTCGTCGGTTGGCGCGGTAGAGCGCCAGCATGTACTGCGCCCGCAGCCGCTCCCTGAGCGGCTCGCGTTCGAGCTCCCGCCGCATCTCGCCCAACAGGGCCGCGTGACGGCCGAGTCGGAGGTCGACATCCATCAACCCCTCGAACGCCGAACGCCGCCCCTCGTCGAGCCGCGGTGCCTCCACCTCCGCGAGATAGCGGGAGGCCGTCCCCTCCAGCGCCCTGCCGCGCCAGAGTCGCAGGGCCCGGCGCAGCAGCTCCGAGGCACCGTTCAGGTCCCCCGCCGCCTGCGCGCCCTCGGCCCGCTTCACCAGGTCCTCGAAGACGTGGACGTCGAGCCGGTGCGACTCCAACTGCAGCGAGTACCCGCCGGGTCTGGTGTGCAGGATGTCCGCTCCGCGGTCCCCGAGGATCCCCCGCAGCCGGCGGATGTAGTTGTGCAGCGTGGTCCTGGCGGTCCTCGGGGGGTCCGCCCCCCACAGTCCGTCGATCAGGTCCTCGGTCGAGACGACCCGGTCGGACCGCAGGAGGAGCATGCTCAGCACGGCCCGGTGCTTGGCCGCCGATATCGGGACGACCTGCTCCCCGCACAGCACTTCCTCCGGTCCGAGCAGCCGGAACTCCAACGGTCCTCCCCCCACGGCACCAGCCGGCCCCCGCCGCTGCCTGCGCTAGTCGCGCGCTAGCGCATCGCGGTCATGCTAGGTCAAGACATCGTCCGAGCCTAAGGGGACAACCAGTGACGCCCACGCCGACCGAGCCAGTCCGGGTGTTCCTCGTCGAGGCGAACCCGCTCATCCGGATCGGCATCGGCGCGGTGCTGTCGGACGGCACGGTCGACCTCGTGGGCGAGGCCGCGGACGCCGAGGCGTGCCTGGAGCAGATCGGGGAGACGGGCCCGCACGTCGTGCTCCTGGACCTCGACAGGCCGAGGGGATCGGGACTCGCCGCGGTCCGGTCCCTGGTGCGCCGCTTCCCCGCGGTCGGCGTGGTGGCGACCGGGTCGGCCCGGAACGAGGAGAACGGGCTGGCGCTGGCGGCCCTGTCGGCCGGCGCCCGGGGATTCCTGCTGAAGGACCTGGAGCCCGCCATGATCCTCGACGCCGTAAGGCTCGTCCGGGGCGGCGGGGTGGTGCTCAGCCCCGGCGTCGGCGGCATGCTCCCGTCGCTCCTCGCCTCGGCGGCCGATGTACCGAGCGGCTGCGCCCTGGCCGCCCTGACCGCCCGTGAGCACGATGTGCTCGGTCTCATCGCCTGCGGTTTCGACAACCGGCGGATCGCCAGGGAGCTGATCCTCTCGGACAAGACCGTGCGCAACTACGTCTCGGCCGTGCTGACCAAACTGGGGGCGGGCAACCGCGGAGAGGCCATCGTGGCGGCACGGACGGCGGGGCTCGGGCAGGCCTCGCGGAGTGGGAAGCCGATCCGGCCGGCCTCGCACTCCGTACGCCGCGCCCCGTCGTGGCCAAGCCTCAGACCGGTGTGAACGGGGGCTGCGCCGCCGCTCACGGCTGGTGCCCGTACCCGGCTGCCCTACCCGGCTGCCCGGACCCGGCCCAGGGCGGCACGGCCGCCTGCGCCGGGGCGTCCGGTACCGGCCCGGGGTGTCCGGTGCCGACGGAACGGGGCAGGTGACGGAACGGTGCCGCGGCGGATAATTGTGGGTGTTCCATCGGCCCGCAGCCTGGTGCGGAGTGCCTCAGGGAGGTGGTGGCCGTGATCGTCAGGATCTGGGCCGGGCAGGTCGTGGCCGGGCACGTCGAAGAGTTCTGCGCCATGCTGACGTCACAGGTGATCCCGCAGCTCGGGCGGACGGACGGCTGCCTGGGCGGCGAGCTGTTGCGGTCGGTGACCGAGGACGGCCACCGGGTGCTGGTGGTGAGCCGGTGGCGCGACGAGGAGGCCCTGCGCGGGTACGCGGGGCCGATGTGGCGGATCCGGCCGGTCTGGTCGGAGGGCGAGCTGCGCTACCTGGCGCACCCGCCCGAGGTCACCCACTTCACGCCGATCCCGGCCGTGCGGCCGGCGTGACCCGCGGCCGGGGTCCGGCCTCCCCGGCGGCGCCCGGTCCGTGCGTGCCGACCACCGGGCGCGACCCGCGGAGGTCGGCACGCCCACCGGGTTCGGACGTCCGCCGGGGTGCAGACGTCCGCCGGGGTTCAGGCGTCCGCCGGGTTCAGACCATCAACGGCACCGGATGGATCTCGTCCGCCGGGTGCCCGGAGCGCTCGTGGATGCGCTGCACGGCCTCCTTGGACGGCGCCTCGGAGAGGCAGTACACGGTGCCCGACTCCGGGTCGGCCCACGCCTGCTCGAAGTGGACGCCCTCGTCGCCCTCGATCGCGAGGTCGGCCCGGTGGGCCATCCGCAGCTGTTCCTCGGTGATGCCCGCCATACCGTGGTGGACGTCCATGAACTTGGCCATCGCTGTCGCACCTCCAGGGGTCGCGGCCGACCGGTGCCGACCGCCTACCACCAGCGTGCGCCCGTCGCACCTCGGGCCGCCACCGGGCACCCGCGCCACCCGGCGTCCTACGCTCGGATGAGAACCGCCCGGGCCGGGAGAAGCCGAGGAGCGACCGGCCGAGACCGGCAGAGACCGGCAGAGACCGGCCGACTACCCACCGGGCGCACGGTCCCGGCCCCGGGTGAGAGGACGGCCCGATGCCCGTGCTTCCCTTCGTCGGCCGCGCCGACCTGCTGGCCGAGCTGGCGGCGGCGGTCGCCGAGGCGCGCGCCGGGCGGGGCGGCCTGACCGTGCTCACCGGCGCGGCCGGTGCGGGCAAGACCCGGGCGGCCGAGGAGGCCGTGCGCCGGGCCGAGGGGTGCCGGGTGCTCTGGCTCTGGTGCCCGCCCGGAGCCGGCGTCCGCGCGGGCTCCGGCGCGCTCGGCCCCTGGTCGCAGGCCGTGCGCGAACTCGCCGCCGCCGTCACCGCCTGTGGCCGGCTGGTCGCGGCCTCGCCCGGGCTGCGCGCCCTGGTCGCCGGCGAACCCGCCCCCGCCGCGGCGCCCGCCCCGGGCGTCCCGGGTGGGCCCGACGCCACGGGTGCGCCGGTGCGCGGCGGACCACGCACCGCCCACCTGCCGCGCACCGCCGACCTGCCACGTGCCGCCGACCCGCCACGCACCGCCGACCCGGCGGCGGCCCGGCAGCGGCTCGGCGGCGACCTCGCCGAACTGCTCCGCACCGGCGCCGCGCGCCGCCCGCTGCTGCTCGTCCTGGACGACGTGCACGAGGCCGACGCCTCCACCCTCCGCCTGCTGACCGAACTCGCCGCCGCCCTGCGCACCACACCCGCCCTGCTGCTCGCCACCGCCCGGGACGACGGCGCCGCCTGGCACGGGCGCACCGCCGCCCGGGCCGCGCTGCTGAGGGCGGGCCGGACACTGCCGGTCGGTCCGCTCGCCGAGCCCGACCTCCGGGCGCTGCTCGCCGCCGCGGCCGGCGGGCGCAGCGACCCGGCGGCCGTCCGCGCGCTGCTGGAGCGGACCGGCGGTGACGCCTTCTTCGTCACCGAACTGCTGCGCCACGACGGGTCCGGCCGGCCGGGGCCGCTGCCCGCCACGGTCCGCGCGGCGGTCGCGGCGCGGCTGGACGGGCTGCCGGGGGAGTGCGCCCGGGTGCTCGGCGCGGCCTCGGTGCTCGGCACCCGCTTCGGCCTGGACGTGCTGGCCGAACTCGCCGCCGTACCACTGGACTCGCTCCGCTCGGTGCTCGCCGCCGCGACCGGGGAGGGGCTGCTGGCGCTGGTCGAACCGGGCGCGGGCGAGTTCCGGCACGAGCTGATGCGCGAGGCCGTCCTCGACGCCCTCGACCCGGCCGAACGCGCCGCCCTGCACGGCCGCGCGGGCTCGGTACTGGCCGCCCTCGTCGACCGCGGCCGGGACACCGGGCCGGCCGAGGCGGCGCGCCACCTCATCCTGGCCGGGCCGGAACAGGCCGCCGCCGCCGCCGAGTTCGCGGGTCGGGCGGCGGACCGTGCGGCCGGTCTGCTGGCGTTCGAGGACGCGGCCCAGTGGTACGAACGGGCGCTGACGGCGCTCGGCACGGCAGCCGTCGCGGACGACGCCCGCCGTGCCGCCCTCCTGCTCGGCCTGGGCACCGCGCGCCTCGGCGCGGGCCACCGGGAGCAGAGCCGGGAGGCCTTCCTCGCCGCCGCCGGTCCCGCCCGCCGTGCAGGCCGCCCCGACCTCCTGGCCCGTGCGGCCCTCGGCCTGGGCTCCGGTCCGGCGGGCTTCGAGGTGGACCTCCTCGACCGTCCGCAGATCGACCTGCTCGCCGAGGCCCGCACCCGCCTCCTCGCCGCGCCGCCCACCCGGCCCGGCGCCCCACCTCCGACCCCGAGTTCGCCTCCGGCTCCAAGCCCGACCTCACCCCCACCCCCACCCCCACCCCAACCCCCACCCCCGACCCCGCACCTCGCCCTCCTCGCCGCCGTGACCGCGCGGCTGTCGGTCGCCGGGGCGCTGGTCGAACCGGAAACGGACCGCCTCGCCCTGGCCGAGGAGGCGGTCCGGACGGCGCGGGGGAGCGGGGACGACGCCGTGCTGGCGTACGCGCTGTCCGCGCTCTGCGACGCACGCTCCGGCCCCGCGTACTGCGGCGAGCGGCGCGCCTGGGCGGGGGAGATCGTGACGCTCGCGCGGGGGTTGCCGGAGCCGGACCGGGAGTTGGAACTGCTCGGCCGGCGGCTGCGCCTGGTGGCGTTGCTGGAGCGCGGCGAGTCGGCCGAGGCGTACGCCGAGATCCAGGCGTACGAGGCGGGTGCCCGGGCGCTGCACCGACCGCTCTACGCCTGGTACGTGCCGCTCTGGCGGGGCATGCGGGCCCTGTTGGAGGGCCGGCACGCGGACTGTCGCGCCGCCCTCGCGGAGGTGGCGGAGCTCGGCGAGCGGGCCGGCAGCGCCAATGCCGCCCTCCTCGCCGCCACCCAACGCTGGTGCCTCTGCGCGGAGTCGGGCGAGACCGACGAACTGAACCGGCTGCTCGCCGGACCGCCCCCGCTGGACAGCCTGCCGGGCGTCTGGCCCCGGGTCACCCGGGCGCTGATCGCCGCCCAGCTCGGCGACCGCACCGACGCGAGACGTCGACTCGCCTCCGTGGCACCACTGTTGGCGTCCGCACCGGTGGACAGCGAGTGGCTGCCGATGATGGCCCAGGTCGCGGAGGCGCTCGCACTCGTCGGTGTGACGGCCGCCGACGCGGAACTGAGACTCCTCGCCCGCGGGCTCTACGACTCCCTGTACCCCTACCGCGAGCTGCTCGCGGTCGAGGGGATCGCGGCCGCCGTCCGCGGCCCGGTGCACCGCCACCTCGGTCTGCTCGCCACCGTTCTCGGCGAGTCCGCCGCCGCCCGCGAGCACTTCGCCCGGGCGCTCACCACCGCCCGGGCGCTCGGCGCACCCGGACTGGCCGACCGGATCGCCCAGGAGGCCGACGGTACCGGGCGGCCCGCGGAGGACGGTCAACTGTTCATCTTCCAGGGAGAGTTCTGGCGGCTCAGATATGCGGGGGAGGAGGTCCGGCTCCCCGACAGCAAGGGCCTGCGCGACCTGGCCGCGCTGCTGGCCCGGCCGGGCAGGCCCGTCCCCGCCCTCGACCTGGCGACCTCGGCCCCGGCCGGCGGCGTGGCGCGGCCGTCCGATCCGGAAGGGCTCCACCAACCGTCCGACACAGGCGAGTTGATCGACGCCACCGCCCGCGCCGCCTACCGCCGGCGGCTGGTCGAGCTGGACGAGGAGTCCACCGAGGCCGACGCCGCCGGTGACGCCGAGCGCTCCGCCCGGATCGCCGTCGAGCGGGACGCGCTGGTCGGCCAGCTCTCCGCCGCCTACGGCCTGGGCGGGCGGGTGCGCCGGACGGGCTCGGCCGCCGAACGGGCCCGGACCGCCGTCACCGCCCGGATCCGCACGGCCATCGACCGCATCTCGCACGCCCACCCCGCCCTCGGCCGCCACCTCGCCAACGCCGTGCGCACCGGCACACTCTGCGTGTACGAGCCGGAGCAGCCCGTCCACTGGAAGCTCGACGACAGGCGGCCCTAGCGATCCGCTGACCGTCCCCCGCCGCGCCCGCGCCGCCGCGCCCCGCGGGTCCGTGCCCCGGCAGGCCTCACATCGTGCGGCCGTTCCTCACGCCCTTCTCACCGGACACGGCAGACAGCCGGGAACGCACCCGAGGAGGACGTCATGCCCCGCATCTCCAAGGCCGAGGCCGCGCTCGAACTGGACGAGCCGGTCATCGAGGGCCGCTACGCCGAACTCGGCGGATACACCGTGGGGTTCGAGACCCACAAAGCCGACATGGACCCGGGCCCGCTCTTCGCCGGACTCCCGCAGGACCGCTGCCAGAGCCCGCACTGGGGCGTCGTGGTGGCCGGGAAGGTGGTCTTCCGCTACGCCGACCACGACGAGGTCTACCAGGCCGGCGACGCCTACTACGGTGCGCCCGGCCACCTGCCGCTGATCTTCGCCGGGACGGAGCTGATCGAGTTCAGCCCGACCGAGGCGTTGGAGCGCACGATGGCCGTGGTGGGCCACAACCTGGAAGCCGTCAAGGCGGCCGAGGCCGGCAGCGCCCCCGTCGGCGCCTGACCGGGAGGGCAGCACCATGACCATCACGACGACGGCGCCCGCACCCGCCGTCAGCGACCGCCTTTCCGCCCTCCTGATCACCTTCCTGGAGACCGGCACCCCGCCCGCGGGCCTCTTCCACCCCGAGGTGTTCTGCGACCTCACCCTCCCGTGCTGGCGGCTCCAGTCGCGCGGCGTGGACGGCCTGGTCGCCCTGCGCAAGGGCGGCCATCCGGTGCCCGGCACCGTCCCGCGCCATCGTCTCGACCGGACCGCCGCCGGGTTCGTGCTGGAGGTCGAGGAGAGCTGGGAGCAGGACGGCGAGCGCTGGTACTGCCGCGAGTTGCTGCGCGCCGACGTCCGGGACGGCGCGATCGGCCGGCTCTCCGTCTACTGCACCGGGGACTGGGACGCCGAACAGCAGCGCCGCCACCGGGCGGAGGTGACACTGCTGGAGCGTTGACGCCGGTGGAGCGTTGGTACCCATCGACCGTGGCATCCATGGACCCTGGCATCCATGGAGCGTGACACCCATCGACCGTGGCACCCATCGAGCGTGCCCTCCAGGGAGCGGCGACACCCGTGGAGTGCGCCCGCCGGCCCGTGAAGCCCCGCGCCGGGAGGCCGGATCACGTGATCCGCGCACCCCGGCGCATTCCCGCCCCGCACGTGAAACAGGACACAGCGGAGGCCTCTCCCTCGCTTCGCGGGGATCATGGCACAATGACGTCAGTAGTAGCAGTGACGTTCAGCGCACTCCGGGGTCGGTGAAAATCCGAACCGGCGGTTACAGTCCGCGACCCGTCCGCAGCCAGCGGCCGGTTGACCAGGTGAAATTCCTGGACCGACGGTTAAAGTCCGGATGGGAGGCGTGCGCGACGGATGAAGAGCAGTGCCCGTGGTCCCCTGGTGGGCCTCGGGTAGGTGTACGACGGGAGAGCTCTCTCCCGGCGGTTCTGCGGCACCCCGGCGACGGGTCGTGCCCCGGGGTCCGTGCACCCGTGCCCGTCCGTGTCCCCTCCCATGCCGCCCCGGAGTCCGCGCCCCAAGCGCGAGGAGAACCCGGGTGTTCACCGGCATCATCGAAGAGCTCGGCGAGGTCGTGTCGATCGAGGAGATCGGCGACTCCTCGCGAATCCGCCTGCGCGGCCCGGTGGTCTGTCAGGGCGCGCATCACGGCGACTCCATCGCGGTCAACGGCGTCTGCCTGACCGTTGTCGACACCCCCGAGCAACTGGCCGCCGAGACGGGCGAGTTCAGTGCCGACGTGATGGCCGAGACGCTGCACCGTTCCAGCCTGGGCGAGTTGAAGCCCGGGTCCCGGGTCAACCTGGAGCGGGCGATGGCGCTCGGTGCCCGACTGGGCGGACACCTCGTGCAGGGGCATGTCGACGCGACCGGCTCCCTGTTGGGCCGCGAGCCCGGCGAGCTCGACGCGGACGGCAACCTCCGCTGGGAGGTGCTGCGCTTCTCGCTGCCCGGCACCATCTCCCGCTACCTGGTGGAGAAGGGCTCGATCACCGTGGACGGCGTCAGCCTGACCGTGGTGGAGGCGGCCCGGGACAGCTTCACCGTGAGCCTCATCCCCGCCACCCTCGCGCTGACCACGCTCGGTGCCAAGGCCGTCGGTGAGAGCGTCAACCTGGAGGTCGACGTCCTCGCCAAGTACGTGGAGCGCCTGCTCGAAGCCCGCACCCTCCCCCCGATCACCCTCCCCCCGATCACCGCGGCAGAGACGACCGGAGAGTCCAAGTGAACTGGCTGAGCGGAGAAGCGTTCACCGTCTTCGGTGAGCACGTGAAGTGGGCCGACATGTTCGGCAACCTGCTCGGACTGTCCGCCCTCGCGCTGGGCTGGCGCCGCTCGGTGTGGAGCTGGCCGGTCCAGCTGCTCTCCGGCGTCGTGCTGATCACGGCCTACCTGAACGGCCACGTGCCCGGCCTGATCGGCAAGCAGCTGATCGTCGTCGCCACGGCCGCCTGGGGCTGGACGCAGTGGCAGCGCGGCCGCCGCGGCACCGGTGAGATCGCCGTCCGGTTCGCGACCTGGCCGGAGCGAGCCGCGCTGGTGGCCAGCACCGCCGTCGGCACGGGGGCACTGGCCTGGCTCTTCCTGGCCAACCCCAGCCTCTCCTGGAGCCCCTGGTCGGACGCCTACATCTTCGTGGGCACGCTGGCGGCGATGGTCGCCCAGGCCCGCGGCTGGGTGGAGTTCTGGTTCGCCTGGATCGCCGTCGACGTCGTCGGCGTCCCGCTGGCCTTCAACAGCGGCTACTCGTTCTCCGGCCTGACCTACTCGATCTACTTCGTCCTGGTGCTGCTCGGCCTGCGTTCCTGGTGGCTGAGCACCCGTGCGCCCCGCCCCACCTCCGCCACCGTCCTTCAGGGAGCCTCCGCATGAGCACCGACCCCGGCACCGACGACCTCGTGCTCGACCCCGTCGAGCGGGCGGTCGCCGACATCGCGCTCGGCCGCGCCGTGATCGTGGTCGACGACGAGGACCGCGAGAACGAGGGCGACATCGTCTTCGCCGCCTCCGCGGCCACCCCCGAACTGATGGCGTTCACCATCCGCTACAGCTCCGGCGTGATCTGCGCGCCGATGACCGGCGACGAGCTGGACCGGCTCAAGCTGCCCCCGATGACCCAGGTCAACGAGGACCGCAAGGGCACCGCCTACGCCGTCTCAGTCGACGCCCGCGAAGGGGTGGACACCGGAATCTCGGCCGCCGACCGCGCCCGCACCGTCAGGCTGCTCTCCTCTCCCGGCACCGAGCCGGCCGACCTCACCCGCCCCGGGCACGTCTTCCCGCTGCGGGCCGTCGAGGGCGGCGTGCTGGTCCGCCCCGGCCACACCGAGGCCGCCGTCGACCTGGCCCGCCTGGCCGGGCTGCCGCCGGCCGGCGCGATCGCCGAGGTGGTCAACGACGACGGCACCATGGCCCGGCTGCCCGAGCTGGTCGCCTTCGCCCGTGAGCACGGCCTGGCGATCATCTCGATCGAGGACCTGATCGCCTACCGCCGCCGCACCGAGCTTCACGTGGACCGGGCCGCCGTCACCGCGCTGCCCACCGCGTACGGGGAGTTCACTGCGGTCGGCTACCAGGGCACGATCGACGGCGTCGAGCACCTCGCGCTCGTCGCGGGCGGCCTGGACGCCGAAGGCCGGCTGCCGGACGGCGAGGACGTGCTGGTGCGCGTCCACTCCGAGTGCCTGACCGGCGACGTGTTCGGCTCGCTGCGCTGCGACTGCGGCCCGCAGCTCCAGGCGTCGCTCCAGAAGGTCGCCGCGGCGGGCCGCGGCGTCGTCCTCTACCTGCGCGGCCACGAGGGCCGGGGCATCGGCCTGGCCCACAAGCTGCGCGCCTACGAGCTCCAGGAGCAGGGCCGCGACACCGTCGACGCCAACCTGGACCTCGGCCTGCCCGCCGACGCCCGCGACTACAGCATCGGCGCGCAGATGCTCTGCGACCTCGGGGTGCGCTCGCTCACCCTGCTCACCAACAACCCGGAGAAGCTGGCCGCGCTTACCGAGCACGGCCTCAAGGTCAAGGGCCGCGAGCCGGTCGAGACCCCGGCGGGCGAGCACAACCTGCGCTACCTGCGCACCAAGCGCGACCGGATGGGCCACGACCTGCCCGGCCTCGGCTCCTGAACCGGATCCCGTACCAACCGCACCACCAGCACGACCAGCACCACCCGCACGACCAGCACCACCCGCACGACCAGCACGACCTCCCGACCGACCCGGCAGACCCCCGCGGATTCCCGCGGATCCGCAGACACCGAAAGAGGACCAGCACATGAGCGGCCACGGCGCCCCCGAGCTGACCATCGACAACGCCGCCGACCTCAAGGTCGCCGTGATCGCCGCCCAGTGGCACGACCAGGTGATGAACGGCCTCCTGGACGGCGCGCACCGCGCGCTCAAGGAGCTCGGCATCGCCGAGCCGACGGTGCTGCGCGTCCCCGGCACCTTCGAGCTGCCGGTCGCCGCCAAGCGGCTCGCCGACCGCGGCTACGACGCCGTGGTCGCCCTCGGCGTGGTCATCCGCGGTGGCACCCCGCACTTCGACTACGTCTGCCAGGCCGCCACCGCCGGCCTCACCCAGGTCAGCGTGGACACCGGGGTGCCGGTCGGCTTCGGCGTCCTGACCTGCGACAACGAGCAGCAGGCGCTGGACCGTGCGGGCCTGCCGGGCTCGGCGGAGGACAAGGGGCACGAGGCCGTCACCGCGGCGGTGGCCACCGCCGCCGCCCTGCGCGCCCTCTGACCCGGCCCGTACGCTCCGCCGCCGAACCCGCGTGCGGCTCCCGGACCGTGGACGTCCACCGGACTGTCCACGGTCCGGGATCGTTTACCGCCCGTAAGCCCGCACGCCGTAAGGTGAGTCCATCATGGCTTCGAAGACATTCGAGGAGCTCTTCACCGAGCTCCAGCAGAAGGCCGCCACCGGCGACCCCTCGTCCTCCCGTACCGCGCAGCTCGTCCAGCAGGGCGTCCATGCGATCGGCAAGAAGGTCGTCGAGGAGGCCGCCGAGGTCTGGATGGCCGCCGAGTTCCAGTCGGACGAGCAGACCGCGGAGGAGATCTCCCAGCTCCTCTACCACCTTCAGGTGATGATGGTCGCCCGCGGGCTGACGCTCGACGACGTCTACAAGTACCTCTAGTCAGACGTCTGCACGTACCTCCAGTCACCGGTCCAGAGAACCCGCACCACCCCACCAAAACAGGTAAGGAACCGACCTCCATGCTGCGCATCGCCCTCCCCAACAAGGGTTCGCTCTCGGGTCCCGCGGCGGAGATGCTCCATGAGGCCGGTTACCGCCAGCGCAAGGACCCCAAGGAGCTCGTCCTCGTCGACCCGGACAACCAGGTCGAGTTCTTCTTCCTGCGTCCGCGCGACATCGCGGTGTACGTCGGCTCCGGCCGCCTGGACGTCGGCATCACCGGCCGCGACCTGCTGCTGGACTCGCACTCCAACGCGGAGGAGGTGCTGGCGCTCGGCTTCGGCGGCTCCACCTTCCGTTTCGCCCGCCCGGAGGGCGTGGACGTCAAGGACGTGCAGGGCCTGGAGGGTCTGCGGATCGCCACCTCCTACACCGGCCTGGTCGAGCAGCACCTCGCCGACCACGGGGTGAAGGCCACCGTGACCAAGCTGGACGGCGCGGTGGAGACCGCGGTGCAGCTGGGCGTCGCCGACGTGATCGCCGACGTGGTGGAGACCGGCACCAGCCTGCGCAACGCCGGCCTGGAGGTGTTCGGCGAGCCGATCCTGGTCTCCGACGCCGTGGTGATCCGCCCCAAGGGCGCGGGCGAGGACCCGGCCGTCGACCAGTTCCTGCGCCGCCTGCAGGGCGTGCTGGTCGCCCGCCGCTACGTGCTGATGGACTACGACATCCGCGCCGAGAACGTCAGCGCGGCCGTCGCGCTGACCCCGGGCCTGGAGTCGCCGACCGTCTCGCCGCTGCACACCGAGGGCTGGGTGGCGGTCCGTTCGATGGTGCTCCGCAAGGAGGCCCAGCGGATCATGGACGACCTGTGGGGCATCGGCGCCCGCGCCATCCTGGTCACCAACATCCACGCCTGCCGCCTCTGACCGTCCGCCGCCTCCGGCCCCGGAGGCGGTCGCCGGCGCGGAGTTAAGCACCGGTTCAATGGGGCGGGGACGCCGGCCGGCGACCCCGCCCCGTCCGCTGGACTTCCCCAGAACGCCCCCCCGGAGACCGCACGTGTCCACCCCCGCCGAGTTCCCCGTCACCTGGGCGCCGCGCCGCACCCGCGCCGTGCTGCTGCCGGTCTGCACGCTGCTGGTCGTCCTGTTCGCCGTGATCGCGGTCGCGCTCCCGGCGAACTGGCAGCTCAACGACCGGATCATGATGGTGCTCAGCGGCGTCTTCTTCGCCGGCGCGGGCCTGATGCTGGCCCGCCCCCGGGTGAGCGCCGACGCGGAGGGCATCACCGTGGTGAACTTCGTCCGCCGCCGCCGGCTGGCCTGGGCCGAGATCGTCCGGGTCAACTTCCGCCAGGGCGACCCCTGGGCGACGCTCGACCTCGCCGACGGCACCTCGCTCGCGGCGGTCGGCATCCAGTCCGGTATGGGCAAGGCGCAGGCGATCGCGGACGCCCGCGCGCTGCGCGACCTGGTCGAGCACCACGGCCGCTGACCGGCGCAGGCCACCGGCGCCCGAGCCGGCCCGCCACGGAACCGGGACACCGGAGCCACAGGGGACACCAGAGCCACCGGAGCCACAGAGGTCACCGGAGTCACAGGGGTCCAGGGGCCGGGGCGGCCGCTTCGAACGCGTATCCGGCAGCCGTACGGGTATCGTCTACGCTGGTAAAAGCAGGGCAAAGCGCACCGCCGACGGTCCCCTGGCCCTGCTCGCAACGACCAGAGGAGTGACTCCCCCCGTCCATGGACGATCCGTCCGGTAGTACCTGCGCCGCCCCACTTCCGACCCCCGGAAGGCAGGCGGCACTGTGATCACCGCCTGGCTGCTGTTGTTCGCGGCACTCCTGCTCATCCTCGCCAACGGCCTCTTCGTGGCCGCCGAGTTCGCCTTCGTGACCGTCGAGCGCGGGGCCGTCGAGCGCGCCGCCGAGGCCGGCGACGCGCAGGCCGCCCGGATCGCCAAGGCCCAGCGCCACCTCTCCTTCCAGCTCTCCGGCGCCCAGCTGGGCATCACCGTCACTTCGCTGGTGGTCGGCATGCTCGCCGAGCCGGCGCTCTCCGTCCTGCTGAAGCCCGTGTTCACCGGCATCGGTCTGTCCGACGGGGCGGCCCGCGCCGCCGCCGTGGTGATCGGCATGGGGCTGGCCACCGTGGTGCAGATGGTGATCGGCGAGCTGGTCCCGAAGAACTGGGCGATCTCCCGGCCGCTCCAGGTGGCCCGCGCCGTGGCCGCCCCGCACATGGCCTTCTCCCGGGTCTGCCGCCCGCTGATCAGCTTCCTGAACGGCTCCGCGGACCGCACCGTCCGCGCCTTCGGGATCGAACCGCAGGAGGAGCTGGGCCACGCCCGCACCCCGGCCGAGCTGGTCTCGCTGGCCCGGCACTCGGCCAAGGCCGGTGCGATAGACGAGGAGTCGGCGACCCTCTTCGTGCGCACCCTCGGCCTGGGCGAGCTGACCGCCGAGTCCGTGATGACCCCGCGGGTGGACGTCGCGGCCCTCCAGCGCGACGCCAGCGCCGCCGACGTGCTCAACCTCACCCGGGCCACCGGCCTCTCCCGCTTCCCGGTCTACACCGGCAGCCTCGACGAGGTCACCGGCACCGTCACGCTCAAGGACGCCCTCGCCGTCCCGCCCGCCAGGCGCGGCCTGGTGCGGGTCGGCGAGCTGGCCGTGCCGCCGCTGCTGGTGCCCGAGACGCTCCCGGCCGAGCGGCTGCTCGACCAGCTGCGCCGGCTCCAGCCGATGGCCATCGTGGTGGACGAGTACGGCGGCACCGCCGGCGTGGTCACCGTCGAGGACATCGTCGAGGAGATCGTCGGCGAGGTGCAGGACGAGCACGACCCGGCCGACACCCCCGAGCTGGTCCCGCTGCCGCCGGTCGACGGGCTCCCCGTCTGGGCCGCCGACGGCCGGGCCCGGACCGACCAGCTGGAGGCCATCGGCCTGCACGCGCCGGACGGCCCGTACGAGACGCTGGCCGGCCTGGTCTCCGGCCTGCTCGGCCGGCTGCCCGCCCCGGGCGAGCAGGCCGAGCTGCCCGGCTGGCGGTTCACCGTCGAGGCCGTGGACCGCCACCGCACGAGCCGGGTGCGGGTCGAACGCACCGCCGGCGACCACCGCTTCGGCGACGACGAGGACGGGACCCGATGACCGCGCTCCAACTGGCCGTCGCCCTCCTGCTGCTGTTCGGAAACGCGTTCTTCGTCGGCGCCGAGTTCGCCGTCATCTCGGTCCGCCGCAGCCAGATCGAACCGCTGGCCGAGGCCGGCAACCGGCGCGCCCGCACCGTGCTGCACGCGCTCTCCAACGTCTCCGCGATGCTCGCCGCCGCCCAGCTCGGCATCACGGTCTGCTCGCTGGGCCTCGGCGCCCTCGCCGAGCCGACCATCGCCCACCTGCTGGAGGGCCCGTTCCACGCGATGGGCATCCCGTCCGGCCTGATGCACCCGCTGTCCTACGGCATCTCGCTGGCCGTCGTGGTCTTCCTGCACATGGTGATGGGCGAGATGGTGCCGAAGAACATGGCGCTGGCCGGCCCGGAGAAGGCCGCGCTCTGGCTGGGCCCGCCGCTGGACCGGCTCGCGCGCTGGCTCGCGCCGGTGATCCGCTTCCTGAACGCCTTCGCCAACGGCGTGCTGAAGCTGTTCAAGGTCGAGGCCAGGGACGAGGTGGAGTCGGTCTTCACCACCGAGCAGCTGATGTACCTGCTGGTCGACTCCCGGGACGCCGGCCTGATCGACGAGGGCCGTCAGGAGCGCCTGGAGGACGCCCTGGAGATGGGGCGCCGGCCGGTCACCGACGTCCTGCTCAAGCCCGAACAGCTGGTCACCGTGGACACCAAGGTCACCGCCGCGCAGGTCGAGGAGCTGGCGCTGCGCACCGGCTTCTCGCGCTTCCCGGTCACCGACGGCGACCCGGCCGACCACGGCTACCTCGGCTACCTGCACCTCAAGGACATCCTGGACGTCGACGACCAGTCGGCGCCGGTCCCGGCCCGCCTCTGGCGGCCGATCACCGTGCTGCGCGGCACGCTCCCGCTGGACGACGCGCTCGGCGCGATGCGCAGGGCCACCTGCCACCTGGCCGCCGTGCTCGACCAGGACGGCCGCACGCTCGGCGTGGTGACGCTGGAGGACGTGGTGGAGGAGCTGGTCGGCGAGGTGCACGACCCGGACCACCGCTCCGCCGCCTGACGGTTCCCGATTCCGTTGCGCTACGGGCGATTCCGCTCTGGGCGTGCGTCCGTTCCCCTGCCGGCCGTCCTCGTGCAGGGTGGTCGGCATGAGGCTTCTACTGCTGGGTGGAACGGAGTTCGTCGGCCGCGCCGTCGCCGAGGAGGCGCTGGCCCGGGGCTGGGAGGTGACGGTCTTCCACCGGGGGACGCACGCGCCGCCGGAGGGCGTGCGCGCCCTGCACGGGGACCGCAGGGCCGAGGGCGGCCTGGCCGCGCTGGCCGAGGGGGAGTGGGACGCGGTCGTGGACACGTGGTCCGGCGCACCCTCGGCGGTGCGTGACAGCGCCCGCCTGCTGGCCGGCCGGACCGGCCGCTACGCGTACGTGTCCAGCCGGTCGGTGTACGCGTACCCGAGTCCGGCCGGGGCGGACGAGGGCGCGGCCGTCGTCGAGGGCTCGCCGGACGCCGGGGAGGTGCCGTACGCGCAGGCCAAGCGCGGGGCCGAGCTGGCCCTGCTGGACGCCCTCGGCGACCGGGCCCTGCTCGTCCGCGCCGGGCTGATCCTCGGCCCGTACGAGAACATCGGCCGGCTGCCCTGGTGGCTGGGCCGGATCGCCCGCGGCGGCCCGGTGCTCGCCCCCGGCCCGCGCGACCTCGCGCTGCAGTACATCGACGGCCGCGACCTCGCGGTCTGGACGCTCGACGCCCTGGCGGCCGGGCTCGGCGGCGCGTACGACCTGGTCAGCCCGTCCGGGCACGCCACCATGGGCGGGCTGCTGGAGGCCTGCGTCCGGGCCACCGGCTCGGACGCCGAGCTGCGCTGGACCGAGGCGGGCCCGATCCTGGCGGCCGGCATCGAACCGTGGAGCGACCTGCCGGTCTGGATCCCGCCGGGCGAGCTGCACGACACCATGCACGGCTCCGACGTGTCCAAGGCGGTGGCCGCCGGGCTGCGCTGCCGGCCGGTGGCGGAGACGGTGGCGGACACCTGGGCCTGGCTGCAGTCCATCGGCGGCACGGCCCCGCAGCGCCCGGACCGTCCGGTGGTCGGCCTGGACCGGGAGCGGGAGGACGTGTTCCTCCGGGGCCGGACCGGCTGACCGGGCTGACGGGGTTGACCCGGGCCGGACCGGCGGCCGGGGGCCAGGGGCCAGGGGCCGGGACCGGCCGGAAAGGGCCGGTGCGGCCCGGCCGCCCCCGGCGCCCGGTCAGCCCCGGCCGTCGATCAGCTCGCCGTAGGCCTGTACGAGGTCCGGCAGCCGCAGCGTCGCCAGGTCCTCGCGGCCCGGCGGCTCGCGCAGCAGCGAGAGCCGCAGGTCCCGGTAGGCGCAGGACTTCTCGTACAGGGTGCGGATGAACCGGCCGTTGCCGAGGTCGTCGATCCAGCCCTCGCGCACCACGTGGGTGCAGATGCTGGCCAGTTCCTCGGCGGCGTCCTCGTCCCAGCCGTCGCCGTCCCGGTCGGCGAGCGCCGCGCCGATCGCGGTCAGCTCGCCGGGGCGGTAGCTGGGGAAGTCGACCCGGGTGGTGAAGCGGGAGTTGAGACCGGGGTTGGTGGCGAGCAGCCGGTTCATCCCCTCCGGGTAGCCGGCCAGGATCACCACCAGCCGGTCCCGGTTGTCCTCGGCCCGCTTCAGCAGCACCTGGAGCGCCTCGTCCCCGTACGCGTCACCCTTGCTGTAGCCGGAGTTGGAGAGGCTGTACGCCTCGTCGATGAAGAGCACGCCGTCCAGCGCGGAGTCGATCAGCTCGTTCGCCTTGACCGCCGTCTGGCCGAGGAACTCGCCCACCAGGTCGGCTCTCTGGGCCTCGACCAGGTGGTCGCCGGAGAGCAGGCCGAGGGCGTGGAAGACCCGGCCGAGGATGCGTGCCACGGTGGTCTTGCCGGTGCCGGAGGGGCCGGAGAAGACGAAGTGCCGTTTGGGCGGCTGGACCGGCAGGCCCTGCGCCGCCCGCAGCCGGGACATCCGCAGCTGCGCGGAGAGCGCCCGGACCTGCCGCTTCACCGGCTCCAGGCCGACCATCCTGGCGAGTTCGGCCAGAGCCTCGTCCAGCTCCCTTTCACTGCCCACCGGTTCGGCGGGCGCCGAGGGGCTCGCGAGCCGGGGGAGCGCCTCGCCCAGGGCGGGCGCCGGAGCGGCCCCGGCGGTCGGGGCGGGGGCGGGGACGACGGGCGGGACGGCCGAGCCGGTGCGCTCTCCCGCGGCCGCCGGCGGGGCCCCGGCCCCCGCGGCCCCGGCCGGCGCGTCGGCAGGGGAGGGGGCGGCGGGGGGCACGGCCCCGCCCGGGAGCTCCTCGGCGGGGAAGGCCTCCCCGGGGAAGGCCTCCGCGTCGAACGTCCCCGGGCCGTACCCGGGGGCGGCGAACCCCGCCGCGTCCGCCCCCGCCGCGTCCGCCCCGGGCCCGTCCAGCTCCGCCGACTCGAACCCCGCCGATGGCAGCTCCGCCGACTCGAACTCCGCCGATTCGAACTCCGCCGCGTCGAAGTCCTCTTCATCGAGCACGGCCGCTCCCGGGCCGTGGCCGCCGGCCCCGCCGACGGCGTCGAGCAGCCCGTCGACCAGTTCGTCCTCGGCCGCGATCGCCGCCAGCCGGGCCGCGGTGTCCATGAACGCCGGGTCGGCCCGGTGGACCGCGCGGTAGAGCGGGAGCGCGGCGGCGCTGCGCCCGGCCCCCTCGTACGCCCGGGCCAGCCAGTACCGCAGTTCCTTGCGCTGCGGCTGCTCGGAGCGGCAGCGGGCGAGCGAGGCGGCCAGCGGTGCCTGGGCCTGCGCGCACATGTCCAGCCGGACCCGTGCCATGCCGGCGAAGAGGCCGGCCTCGATGCCCAGCAGCGGGTCGTCCAGCAGCCGGTCGGTGTCCCGGATCAACTGCTCCCAGTCCTTGAGCAGGTAGGAGCGGCAGGCGTGCAGGAACCGCGCGGACGGGTCTTCGGCGGGGGTCGGGCAGTGCGCCAACGCCTGGTCCAGCTCGGCGAGATGGCGGCCGTCCAGCCAGTGCGAGGCGTGGGCCAGGGCCAGGTCCCGGGCGTCCTCCAGCACGGGCTGGACCCACCAGCCCAGCCAGTACCAGGAGCTGAGCGGGCGGCGGTGGAGCCGGCGCTGTTCGCCGAACCGTTTCTGGTGGCGGTACATCGCGAGCAGCGCCCCGGAGGTGTCGCTGCGCAGGGCGTGCAGGCCGAGCCAGGCGTCGGCCATCCCCGGGTCGAGCCGGACGGCCGCACGGAACTCCTCCTCCGCGCGGGCGTACGCACCCGCCGTGTAGGCGTCCATTGCGCGCAGCCAGGCACGGTCGGCGAGCCGGTTCGGAGCCGGGCCGCCCGCGTTGTTGCCGTCGGAACTGTCCACCGTCGTCACTCACGCCCCCCGCGGTGTGCCTCGGGGCTCGGCCGGCGGGTCGTGTGCGGAGTGCCGGCCGGTGGTCGATGCCCCGGGGCGCATATGCGCCTGCCTGGAATCGTACCGGCGTGGCGCTGATCCGGAAGGGTGCCGCGCGCAGTCAAATGCGACCGGGGGCGCGGCCGTTGGGCGCCCGCACGGGTCGGACGGGCTCGAACCGGCAGCCGGGACGGTGTTCGGACCTGCGGTCGGGACGGTGTCGGGCCGGCGCCCGGTGCGGGGTCGGCCCGGAGGCCGGGGAGGCTCGGAGCGGGGTCCGGGCCGGAAGGGGGGCGGCACCCCCGGCTCACGGGGGAACAAGTCGGGAGTGCCGCGTCTGGGAGTTGCACGCTCGGTGACCGCGGCAACTGAGGAGAACCTATGTTCTGGCGATACCGCAGGTCAAGGGCCTGTTGAAGGTTCACCGAGGGTGACCGGGCGAGATCCGCCCGGTCACCCCGTCGACCGTCGTCCCGGCGTGCGGGCGGCTCGGGTCGTCGGCGAAATGTGCCGATTCGGCCTGCGCCCAGCCCTCCCAGAACTCCGCCAGTGCCGGCCCGTCCCGCTCCTCGCCGCGCCGCCGGGCGTCCTCGGCCGACAGCTCCATCCACACCAGCCGGGCCAGCCACGGCCGCACCGCACGCCGCCCGGCGCCGACCCCCTCCACCAGGACCACCGGCGCGAGCGGCACCGCCGCCGTCGAGGCGAACCGGCGCAGCGTCCAGTCGTACACCTCGTACGCGGCGTCCCGCCCGGCCGCCAGCGGCTCCAGTACCTGCGTGCGCAGTCGTCCCGCCCAGCCGAACGGCTCGGCGTGGGTGGCGAGGTCGTCCAGGTGCACCACCGGCGCGCCCCCGAGTGCGGTGGCGAGCCGGCCCGCGAAGGTGGTCTTGCCGGAGCCCGCGTGCCCGTCCACCGCGACCAGCCGCACCGGCCCGCAGGACGGCGCCAGCCCGCGCAGCTCGGCCGCGAGCGCGCCCAGGTCCGCCGCCGGGGCGTTCAGGCCTGCCGCGGGCGTTCCCGGCCGGGTGCCGGGACGGGTTTCGAAGGATTCGGAAGCAGCCACATCGGCCACCCTACGGCGGCCCGTGCGCCGATACGGACAGTGATGTTCCGCTGGTCGTGACGGCGGCGCCGGGATCGGGCATACTCACTTCGCCACGCATGTGAACGGCCGTTCACCGTAATCCGGTACCGGTCGGGCCGACCTGCCACACCCGCGTCGGGCCCGCCACAGCAGAGCCCGTCGCCCGAACGAGGAGGCGACCAGCCGCCATGACCCCCTCCCCTGCGAAAGCCGTGGACCGCCAGCTGCCCACCGAGGAGGCCCGTGAGCTGCTGAGCCTCACCCGGGACCTGGTCCAGCGCGAGCTCCAGCCGCGCGCGGCGGAGGACGAGGCCGCCGGGCACTTCCCGCGTGACGTGTTCCGCACCCTCGGTGAGGCCGGCCTGCTCTCCCTCCCGTACGACGAGAAGTACGGCGGCGGCGACCAGCCCTACGAGGTGTACCTCCAGGTCCTGGAGGAGCTGGCGTCCGGCTGGCTGGCCGTCGGCCTCGGCGTCAGCGTGCACACGCTCTCCTGCCACGCCCTGGCGACCTTCGGCACCGAGGAGCAGCGCGCCGCCTGGCTGCCCGGAATGCTCTCCGGCGAGCAGCTCGGCGCCTACTGCCTCTCCGAGCCGCAGTCCGGCTCCGACGCCGCCGCGCTGCGCACCCGCGCCGACCTGGACGGCGAGGACTACGTGGTCAGCGGCACCAAGGCGTGGATCACCCACGGCGGGCAGGCCGACTTCTACAGCGCCCTGGTGCGCACCGGCGAGCCGGGCCCGCGCGGCATCAGCTGCCTGCTGGTCCCCGGCACCGTTCCCGGTCTCTCGGCGGCCCCGCCGGAGCAGAAGATGGGCATGAAGTCCTCGCCGACGGCCCAGCTGCACTTCGACGGCGCGCGGGTGGCCCGTGAGCGGCTGATCGGCGCCGAGGGCCAGGGCTTCCAGATCGCGCTCGCCGCGCTGGACTCCGGCCGCCTCGGCATCGCCGCCTGCGCCGTCGGCGTCGCCCAGGCCGCGCTCGACCTCGCGGTCGACTACGCGCGCACCCGCCGCCAGTTCGGCCGGCCGATCGCCGAGTTCCAGGGCCTGTCCTTCATGCTCGCCGACATGGCCACCCAGATCGAGGCCGGGCGCGCGCTCTACCTGTCCGCCGCGCGGCTGCGCGACGCCGGCCTGCCGTTCTCCAAGGAGGCGGCGATGGCCAAGCTGTTCTGCACCGACACGGTGATGCGGGTGACCACCGACGCGGTGCAGGTGCTCGGCGGCTACGGCTACACCCAGGACTTCCCGGCCGAGCGCTACATGCGCGAGGCCAAGGTGCTGCAGATCGTCGAGGGCACCAACCAGATCCAGCGACTGGTGATCGGCCGCCACCTGACCCAGGGCTGACGCCTCCCGGGCCGCTCCTCGGCGGCCCCCCGAACCGCCTCCGGGCGTCACTCCAGGGTGCGGAGTGACGCCCGGAGGCATGTCCCGCCGGGACCGACCGCCGTCTGACGGGCGGTCAGGCACCCGTCGGGCGCCACGGTTTGCGGGAGTGGTGGGAACCCTGCGGGCCGGGGGAGCCGCGCGCCGTCAGTGCCGGGCGAGCCGGCGGCGCTGCTGCGGGATCAGCGGGGCGACGGCCGTCACCCGGACCGGGCGGTGCGCCACCGCGTGCGAGAACGGCTGGGTGCGCCAGTCGAGTTCGGCCGGCAGCGCCAGCAGCGCCTCCAGGCCGTCCGCCTCGGCGTCCTCGGAGGGCTCCACCTCGGCCAGGTCGTCCGTCGGCGCGCCCGAGCCCGGGCAGAGCGCGGGGGAGAAGGGGTGCCACGCGGTCGGCAGCACCGCGTGCTGCGGCAGCCGCTCCTCGTCGCCCACGAGGGCGATCGGGCGGCGGCACTCGGGGCAGTGCACCCGGAAGATCTCCCAGGTGTCGGCCTCTCCCGGGTCCACCCCCGGCGCGAGGCCGTTCGGGACCGCGAGACCGTCGCGGTCGGTCATATCGTGGGTGTCGTCGGCGCCCGGCGAACGCGGGTCGGTTGCACGCATGGTGATCCCCCTCGGATCGGGCCCGGCGTGGTCGCCCGGGGCCACAACCAGCACTTCCCTGCGACGCGGACTCATAACCCTGCGGGTCGGCGCACTGTGATGCACCGGGTGTGTCCTTCGCCACATTCGCCCGGCATGTGCCCGCCCGGCACCCCGCACCACCGCCCGTGCCACCCCGCGCTCCCGCCGTGGCACCTGCCCGCGCCCCCGAAGGGGTAGGTTTGCGCCTTGTGGAGGATCTCGACCAACGCATCGTTCAGCTGCTCCTGGAGGACGGCCGGATGAGCTACACGGACCTGGGCAAGGCGACCGGCCTGTCCACCTCGGCGGTGCACCAGCGGGTGCGGCGCCTGGAGCAGCGCGGGGTGATCCGCGGCTACACCGCGATCATCGACCCGGACTCCGTCGACCTGGCGCTGACCGCGTTCATCTCGGTCAAGCCCTTCGACCCGAGCGCCCCGGACGACACCCCCGAGCGGCTCGCCGGGCTGCCCGAGATCGAGGCCTGCCACAGCGTCGCCGGGGACGAGAACTACATCCTCAAGGTCCGCGTCGGAGCCCCCGGCGACCTGGAGGACCTGCTGGCCCGGATCCGCAGCGCGGCCGGCGTCTCCACCCGCACCACCGTCGTGCTCTCCACCCCGTACGAGGCGCGGCCCCCGAAGCTCTGAGCAGGCCCGGAGGGGTGCAGACTAAAGCCCATGACCGAACGCACCTGCCCTCCTTGCCCGCCCTCGGGCAGGAGGGGCCCACGGACCGTCCTGCTGCGCGGCGGCGCCGTCTACAGCCCTGCCGACCCCTTCGCGACCGCGATGCTCGTCGAGGGCGAACACGTCGCCTGGGTCGGCAGCGACGGCGCCGCCGGGGCGTACGCCGACATCGCCGACGAGATCGTCGAGCTGGACGGCGCGCTGGTCACCCCCGCGTTCGTCGACGCGCACGTGCACGCCACCTCCACCGGGCTGGCGCTCACCGGACTCGACCTCACCGGCAGCCCCTCGCTCGCCGCCGCCCTGGCTGCCGTCGCGGCCTTCGTCGCCTCCGCCACGGAGGCCGCCGACGAGCCCGGCGGCGTGCTCCTCGGTCACGGCTGGGACGAGACCGGCTGGCCCGAGGGCCGCCCGCCGACCCTCGCCGAGCTGGACGCGGCGGCCGGGGGCGCCGCCGTCTACCTGTCCCGCACCGACGTGCACTCCGCGCTCGCCACCTCCGCGCTGCGCGCCCTCACCCCCGGCCTCGCCGGGCGACCCGGCCACGACGCCGACGGCCCGCTCACCCGGGACGCCCACCACGCCGTCCGGCAGACCGCACTGGCCCGTCTCACCCCCGGGCAGCGCCGCCGCGCCCAGCGCGCCACCCTGGCCCGGGCCGCCGAGCTCGGCATCGGCTCGCTGCACGAGTGCGCCGGCCCGGAGATCTCCTCCGAGGCCGACCTGACCGCCCTGCTCGCCCTCGCCGCCGAGGGTGAGGGCCCCGAAGTCTTCGGTTACTGGGGCGAGTTGGGAGGAGTCGAGACCGCCCGGCGGCTGGGCGCGGCGGGCGCCGGCGGAGACCTCTTCGTCGACGGCGCGCTCGGCTCGCACACCGCCTGCCTGCACGCCTCCTACGCCGACGCCGACCACACCGGCACCTCCTACCTGAGCGCCGGGCAGGTCGCCGACCACGTGGCCGCCTGCACCGAGGCCGGGCTCCAGGCCGGCTTCCACGCCATCGGCGACGCCGCGATCGCCGCGGTGCTGGACGGCGTCCGGGCGGCGGGGGAGCGGGTCGGCGCCGACCGGGTCCGGGCGCTGCGCCACCGGGTGGAGCACGCCGAGGCGCTGGACGACAAGTCGATCGCCGCCTTCGCCGAGCTGGGCCTCACGGCCTCCGTCCAGCCCGCGTTCGACGCCGCCTGGGGCGGCCCGGACGGCATGTACGTCCAGCGCCTGGGCGCCGAGCGGGCCGCCGCCCTCAACCCCTTCGCCGCCCTGCTGCGGGCCGGCGTGCCGCTCGCCTTCGGCTCGGACGCCCCGGTCACCCCGCTCGACCCCTGGGGCACCGTCCGGGCCGCCGCCTTCCACCGGACGCCGGACCACCGGATCTCCGTCCGGGCCGCCTTCACCGCCCACACCCGCGGCGGCTGGCGCGCGCTCGGCCGCGACCAGGACGGCGTCCTCGTCCCCGGCGCGATCGCCAGCTACGCGGTCTGGGCCGCCGACGACCTGGTCGTCCAGGCTCCCGACTCCCGGGTGGCCGGCTGGTCCACCGACCCGCGCTCCGGCACCCCCGGCCTGCCCGACCTCACCCCGGGCCGCCCCCTCCCCGTCTGCCTGCGCACGGTGGTCCGCGGCCGGACGGTGTACCTCGCCGCCGCCGACCGGCCGGCCGGCTGACACCGGGTGAGGCGGCGGGGCCACGCCCCCCAAGGTCCGTCTTCAAACTCCCGCCTGCCTGCCGGGCGGACGACGGGAGTTTGAAGACGGACCCTAGATTGATCCCCATGACCGACCTCGTACCCGCCGACTTCGCCGTCCCCCGCACGCTCACCGCCGAGGGGTTCCGCCTGGAGCCCCTCGGGGAGCAGCACAACGCCTCCGATCTCGCGGCCTGGTCGTCGAGCATCGAGCACATCCACGCCACCCCGGGCTGGACCGGCAGCTGGCCGCCCGCCGAGGGCATGACGCCGGAGCAGAACCTCGCCGACCTGCGCCGGCACGCCGCCGACTTCGAGCGGCGCTCCGGCTTCACCTACACCGTCCTGGAGACCCCCGGGGACGCCGTCGTCGGCTGCGTCTACATCCACCCGGACCGGGAGGACCCCGCCGTCGCGAGGGTCAGCTCCTGGGTCCGCGCCGACCGGGCCGAGCTGGACGCCGTGCTCCACCGGACCGTCTCCGCCTGGCTCGCCGAGGACTGGCCGCTCGGGGAGGTCCGCTACGCCGCGCGCTGAGCCGCCCCGGCGCCGCACCGGTCCCGCCCCGCCGCCGCACCGGCCCCGCCGCCGCACCGGCCCCGCCGCCGCACCGGCCCCGCCGCCGCAC